>NZ_DBPA01000048.1:0-4072 GCF_002300045.1 Streptococcus sp. UBA632
GTTTGGAGATTCTTTTAGAAAATGGGCTTTTTACCGTCAAGCAAGCGGCTTGGTTTTGGTGGTAATTGGCATAGATGTAGCAACCACGAAGAGCAAAGAGCAAGGTAATTCAACCAACGATGTAGAATCAAGGATTCCTGCTCATTGAGTAATATTGCGGACTAATGAGAGCCCACATATTCCAAAGATTGAAAGACAAGACAGCTACCAAGACAAATACGATGTTAAGTTGCCAGCTAGCTCCAATACGTGTGCCACGTTTTTCCCAGAACAAACCTGGTACCACACAGATAATGACTTGTGTGAAAATCCAGAATTTAAATATTGATTCATCGTGCAATTCCACGCGCAAGAGATTGACATTGACAAAGAAAATCAAAACTTGCAAACAAGCATCAAAATAATAGCCTTTTGCAAAGTAGTGCCCTTGCCCCAAATCTCTTCTCTTTCATAGGTCACCGCACGCCACAAGCAATACAGCTCAAAAGCCACCCAAACGACTTCACCAAAGGTTCCAAGCAAGAAGAACCAAAAATGGTCATATCGCAAGTAGGCAGAAAGAAAGACCCAAATCCCCATAAAATCAGCAGCACAATAAAAAGTATGCATCCATAGCGGATAAGGTCCACTTTTTTCACAATCAACGATTAAAAACGAGTACACGCAAACTAAAAATCCCAAAATAAGATAATGATAATCATTGTCAAGGTTAGTGCAAAACGAGTTTCTCCAAGGGTCACGTCACAAAATCTTGCAAGGTCACATCAACCTTAGGATAATGGTCAAATATGAAAAAACGTGATGTCTCCTTTATTTTTCTTCATCAGTGAAGATTTTCTATGTAATCATTATAATGAACACAGATACCTATAATAGAATCAAAAGATGTGGATGACATCACCGTCACCGAACTTGCCAAGTTAGCCAATATCGACCGCAGAGGCTAGCTCGCAATTAGACGACATCCTCAACGCACAGGAAGAATTTGATTTTTTGCTCTTTTTTAGCGAGCTAAATCAAATCATGAAAAGCCACCTGAGTTTTTACCAAATCATCGCTCAGAAAAATGCCTATGCTTACTTGATTAAAGATTTTTCACGAATTTTGGAAAAAGGATTGGGCCAACACTACCTGAAAAACCATTCTAGCTTTGAAAACCGTCTTAAAATCAGGTATATGGTAAATGGTATTATGGGAGTCTATATTAACTGGCTGGCACGTCCTGAAAATATCTCTGAAAACGAATTGATTGTCATTCTCAGTGAAATGCTAGAACACAACCTCAGCATACTAATAGACAAATAACCTTGGTGACTAGCACCAAGGTTATTTGTCTTGTCAAGGCAGTTTAGATGACATGGTAACGTTTCAAAATTTTTTCGATGTCTGTGCCTTCGGTCTTTCTTAGGGCTTGTTTCAAGATGAATTTTTCAACGAAATTCAAGTCCAAATCTGTGATTGGTTTGCCATCACGCAAGGCAACGGTAGCACGCAACAAGTCACGCACATCGTAGGTACTACCCCATACTTCTGGCACCCCACGGTCAATGTCTAACAAAGTATAAACAGCTTCCATACCTGTACGGATAGAATATTCCGTGGTGAAAATGGTATCGCGTTCGGTTTCGGCAAATTGACCTAGGAAGGCAAAATTGACAGCACCATCAGGCACAACGTTTGGACGGTCGCCTTTTTCACGTGGCATAAAGAAGGCAGTGATGTAAGGCATCATGCAAGGAACGGTTTTGGCACTGTTTGTCGCAAGGTCTTCAATCTCATCGACGGGAACACCCATGTGATAAAGCCATTCTTCACAGATTTCTTTACCTGTACAATCACGCATTGTTTTTTTAACAAAGTCACCTTCCTTGTCAGAGAAAAGAGCATACACCCAAACCACCAATTCGTTTTCCGGTTGTGAACGGAATTGTGGTTGACGGTTGACTGTCCAACTCAATAACCAATTAGAATCACGCGCCGTTACAATACCACCTGTCACAACTTTTCCTGAAAATGGGTCACGTTTACAAATCTTTTGAATATAAGCTGGAATCTTATCATCCAAGGTCGTCACAGTCGCACTCATCCAGTTGGATTGTTCGGGGTCATAACAGAATTTATCAGGGTGACCAAAGGAGTCATCTTGAGCAGCAATCTTACGCCACATATCCCAACCGCTACCTTCACGAATGGTCTTGTTGAAGCTTGCTGGGCTGTCTTGGCTACCATAACTTGAATTTTCCACACAACCACCATTTGTGATAAAGACTAAATCATCTTCTGTCAAATCAATGCAGTCTTCTTTACCGTCATGAATAATGTCAATGCATTTTGCAACTTTTTTGTCTTTTTGGCAATCAAATTCGACATTGACCACCTTCGTGTCGTAATGGAAGACCACGCCAAAGGAATTGAGGTAGCTGACCATTGGTAAAATCATGGATTCGTATTGGTTATAACGAGTGAAACGCAAGGCTGTAAAATCAGGCAAACCACTAATATGGTGAATGAAACGTTTGATATACAATTTCATTTCAAGGGCAGAATGCCAATTTTCAAAGGCAAACATGGTGCGCCAGTACAACCAAAAGTTAGAATCAAAGACTTCATCGTCAAAGACTTCGTTGATGCGTTTGTTGTACAAATCTTCATCAGGGGTGAAGAATAATTTCATGATTTCCATGGCCGCCTTATCAGATAAACCAAATTTCTTGTCAGTATGAGCATCTCGCCCTTGTTTTTCTGTCGCACGGCAGAGAGAATAGTTGGGGTCGGCTTTATTGAGCCAATAATATTCATCCAAGACACTCACGCCATCGGTTTCAATAGATGGAATAGAGCGGAACAAATCCCACATACACTCAAAATGATTATCCATTTCACGACCACCACGCATGACATAGCCAATATCAGCGTATTGATAGCCATCACAAGCCCCACCAGGAATGGGGTCTTTTTCTAAAATATGAATGTTTTTCCCTGGCATTTGCCCATCTCGCACGAGGAAACAAGCTGCAGACAAGGCTGCCAAACCAGAGCCAATCAAATAAGCAGACTTATGCTCAACGCCTTCTGGTTTCAAAGGGCGAGCAAATGCTTCGTAATTTCCGCTTGAATAATACATATTGATGACCTCCACTATTTTTAATCGCTTTCATTTTAGGCCTTTACCCATACAAAGTCAATAAACAAATGCTTGGAAGTGATAAAAACTTTATCATTTTAGGGGTTTTGATAAGTTTTTGGACGCAAAGCCCCTCAAGGTCCCAATCAGTGGATCATGTATCAAGCTGGTCAATTGTACTACCAATTCTTGATAATCTGCCTTCATGTCTGACTTGACCCAGTCCAATAACGTACCAATCAAGGCATATTTGTAAAAATTCGTGACAAAAAGCCCTTCCTTGTCCGTCAGGCTAATGCCAGCAGTCGCCACGCTTTTTTCAATGAGTTGGCTCATCAAATGATGGATCACCAGATGCAAATAACGCTCAATCTGCTCACGGCTAACCGCGTGGTAAACACTCATGATAAAGAGCTCGTCTTTTTTAATCATCTCAAAAACGTGCTGCAAAGCCATCTCCCAACTCTCAGTTCTTGGTTCTGCTTGAAAAATAGCATTGGCATCCTCAACAAACGACCACTCCACCAAATCATAAATATCCTTGAAATGGTAGTAAAAAGTCATCCGACTAATCCCACACTCATCTGCCAAGTCTTGAATTGTAATCTTGCTCAAGGGCTTCTCCAAAAGCAGACGCTTCAGCGCCTCCTCCAAAGCCCGTTTGGTTACCTGTGTCATTTGCGCCCTCTCTTATCATTATCCCTACCATTATACCAAAAAAATAAGCCCAACCAGATGGTCAGGCTTATGTTTACTTTTTAAGACTTTTGAATCATTTAGGATTTTAGTCCACGTAAATTTATCAAGGTAGCTTTTTTATACAAAACTTACCGTAGATTTTTGATAGTATTAACTGACTGATTAACATCAGTAAGATTTGAAGCAATTGTTGTATTCGTACGAGCAATGTCAGCAGTAAGAGCAATATGAGTCATTTCTAGAGCATTA
>NZ_DBPA01000011.1:0-5915 GCF_002300045.1 Streptococcus sp. UBA632
TCAAGCCCTTTACCAAGAGCAGTACGATACCCCTAGTAACAGCCTACCAAGAAAAGCAGAAAGAGCTACAGGAAGCTACGTCATCCTTAGAGGAGCAGAAAAATAGGAGCATTAGCCTTGATGGGTTTATCCAAGAACTCAAGCAGCAGGATAGTCTCATCACAAACTTCAACCAAGAACTCTGGCAGACTAGTGTTGAGCGATTTGATATAAAGGAAGATAAGAAAATTAGCTTAACCTTCAAAAATGGCGTGAAGATTGATTTGTAGCAGACAAGGCGTGTCAATTTGGCACGTCTTTTTTTGGTTTTTCTGTGTTATAATAGAAGAAGTTATATTGGGAGTTGAGATGCACGATTTATTTGGATTTTGCACCCCCTTGAAAGGGAAAAGGTTAGATTGTATGATTAAATTGATAGCAACAGATATGGACGGGACGTTTTTGACGGATGATAAGACTTATGACAAGCCGCTTTTTGAGCGTTTGTTTGACCGTTTTCTAGAAGAAGATATTAAATTTGTGGTGGCTAGTGGTAATCATTATCCGACAATTTCCAAAGCACAAGCATCAGATGACTTTTGTGGCGGAAAACGGTTATCAATCTAGCTGGGAAAAAGTCGTCTTATTTACCTAAGGAAACGCCTAGTGATGTTAAGGACTTGCTGAGTTATTATTTGCCTGTTTTGCATTATGTGGATGATCTTCATCCTATTCCAGACGATGATTTCTTCAAGGTGACTTTATTGGTGCCAAAAGATTTGACGGTAACCATTCAATCTGAAATCAACACGTTGTTTGCGGATTATCAATTAACCGCGACTTCTAGTGGTTTTGGCTGTATTGATGTGATTCCATCGCACGTTCATAAAGGAACGGGAATTGATTTCTTGCTGGATTATTGGGGCTATGGGCCAGAAAATCTCATGGTCTTTGGGGACGGCGGCAATGACATTGAAATGCTCAAATTGGCCAAATATTCCTTTGCTATGGCCAATGCACCGCATGACATTAAGAAAATTGCTAACTACCAAGCACCATCAAACCAAGAAAATGGCGTGCTAAAAGTTTTGCAAGATTATTTTTTATCCCTATAAGGTGACGGAAAATAAGAAAAAGAGGAAAGCAATGACAGAAAAAGATGATTTTCAAACCTTGTATCATAAACCTGACGTGCAACGCTATCGCCAATATGTGTTAGCAGACCAACAGGCAGAATTGTGGGACAAATACGCGGCGCTTAATCAGCAGGTTTCCCACCCCAACATGGTTTTTGCTGGGGACTCGATTACAGAATATTTTCCCCTCCATGAGATGTTGTCGGCTTCGGTGCCTCTTTACAACCGTGGGGTTCATGGCATAACCAGCCTGCAATTGTTGGAACATTTGGATAGCCAAGTTCTTGATTTGAAACCTAGTCGAGTCTTTATCTTGATTGGGGTCAATGATTTGAAAACAAGAGAACCCAAGGCGGTTTGTCAGACCATTCAAGACATTATTGGTCAGATTCGTCAGCAATTGCCTGAAACAGATATCGTTTTATTGTCCCTATTTCCGATGGATGAATCCCCTGAATTTGTGCGGACACCAAGTCAACGTAACAATCAAACGATTGCACAACTGAATAGCTTGTTAAGCAAGTTGGCAAATGACAAGGTACACTGGTTGGACATTCACGATTTACTTTGCGACAACCAAGGGCAATTAAAGCGAGAATGGACAGTTGATGGCTTGCATTTGACCGTAGCGAGTTATAGTATTGTTGCCAAGGCTTTAGCGGACTACTTAATACTATAGTATCAGTTTGTAAGATAATACTGATGGAATGCGTTTTCATATTCTTCTATACTAGAGATGTTGAAAGATATAAAAGGAGCGTACAAGATGACAAAAGCATTTCCAAAAAATTTCCTTTGGGGTGGTGCAATTGCTGCCAATCAAGCAGAAGGAGCTTACAACGAAGACGGTCGTGGCTTAGTAGCAACTGACGTCACAACAGGTGGTAGCGTGAAAGAACCACGTTACATGACTTACATTGACAAAGACGGCAAACCAGGCAAAGTACCAACAATGGGACACAATGGGAAAATTCCAGAAGGTGCCAAATACGCGGTGCTAGACACCGAGCATTACCCTAACCATGTGGCGGTTGATTTTTACCATCGCTACAAGGAAGATATTAAGTTATTTGCTGAGATGGGTTACTCTATTTTCCGTCTGTCTATCTCATGGGCACGTATTTTCCCAAATGGGGACGACAAGGAGCCAAACCAAGCAGGTCTTGATTTTTACCGTTCTGTTTTTGAAGAATGCCGTAAATACAACATCGAACCTTTGGTATCTATCTGGCACTTTGACACACCGCTTGGACTGGAAGAAAAATATGGTGGCTGGAAAAACCGCAAGGTCATTGACTACTATGTTCGCTATTGCGAAGTGATTTTCAATGAATACAAGGACTTGGTGAAATACTGGTTGACTTTCAATGAAATCAACAACACGACCATGTTCTTGGATATGTTTGGGGCAAAAGCACGTGATGAAGATTACCAAGAAGGTTACCAAATCTTGCACCACCAATTTGTTGCATCTGCAAAAACCGTTCAAATCGGTCACGCTATCAATCCTGATTTCATGATTGGAAACATGATTTGTGGTATTACTTTCTACCCAGGAACGTGCGACCCTGCAGATATCTTGGCAAATGAGCACAAGTGGCAATCAGGTATTTACTACTGTGGTGACGTGCAAGTTAAGGGTGCTTATGGAACTTACGCCAAACGCCTTTGGAAAGAGCATAACGTGACACTTGATATCACAGAAGAAGATCTTGAAGATTTGAAACGTGGTACCGTTGATATGTACACCTTCTCTTATTATATGTCAAACAACGTGACGACCCACACAGGTGTCGAAGAAGTATCAGGAAACTTCTCAACAGGTGCTAAAAACCCTTATTTGACTTACTCTGACTGGGGTTGGGCACATGACCCAATGGGCTTGCAATATTACCTTGAAAAAATTTATGACCGCTACGCTATTCCATTGATGGTGGTTGAAAATGGTCTTGGTGCCTTTGATACGATTGAAGAAGACGGTTCTATCCACGATGATTATCGTATTGACTACCACCGTGCTCACATCAACGCTATGGCAGATGCGATTACAAATGGTGTGGACCTCATTGGCTACACAACTTGGGGTTGTATCGATATCGTTTCAGCTGGAACAGGTGAAATGCGTAAACGTTACGGTTTCATTTATGTGGATATGGACGATGCAGGCAACGGAACACTCAACCGTACACCAAAAGATAGCTTCTATTGGTACAAAGAGGTTCTGGCGACAAACGGACAAAAAGCCATTGAAGAGGCTGAAAATGCAAGCAAAGACTAGTGAGTCACTGCTCACCAATTAAGCTGGGACGACATGCCCAGCTTTTCTTTTTTATTAGTCAATAAAAGTCAAGCATTTCATTTTTCGGGGATTTTACCAACCTTAAAAATATGTTAAAATAGTAACAAAATGAAAGCTTTTTAAGAGAAGTTTATGAAGACAAAAGGTCATGGAACGATCAAAAAATCAAAAGCTTATGGAGCTATCGGAACTCTTTTATTGTCAGGTGTTTTGGTGGCAGCTATGGGAACAACAGCTGTGCAAGCTGACGAAACGGTAGAAAACTCTTCTGCCACAGAAACTCTTGCTAGCACACCACAAGTCGCAACAGAATCTACTGCTGCCACTGCCACAGATTCAGAAGTCAGTGTTGGGGACACAAAAACTTCTGAAACAGAAGCAAACAAGACGGTTATTTCTGACTCAGCAGAAAGCACAACTCCGGTTGAAGTAGAAAAGACTACAGAAACATCTTCAACCACAGAAAATACAGATGCTGAAGTTGTCAAACCAGCTGAATCTACTGTGCCAGAAAAGACAGAAACAGAAGTTGCTGGTGTAACAACTGAGGCAACAAACGTAGTAGAAGAGAATGAAAACAATTCTACCGAGTCAACAGAAGCAGAAGAAGATTCTACAGAGCCTGCAAAAGAAATGGCAAGCACAGAGGCAACTTCTGAAGAAAGTTCTGCTGAATAGTTGGTTGCATCAGAAACAGAAGCCAAAGTTATTTCTGAAGATGCTGAAGCTGCTGACCAATCAAAACATGGAGCCACAGGAGGCGGAACTGGAGTAACGGATAGAGTGACCGACGTTTATCTAGGTAGCAACGGTTTCAACATCCAATACAACCAACCAATCGCTGATGGGGCTAAAATCATGTTTGCGGTTTGGTCAGACAAGAATGGCCAAGATGACTTGATTTGGTACACGGCCGACAGCCATGGTAAAACAACAGCTAAATACACGGGTTCTTACGGCAAATACCATATTCACACCTATCAAAACCTTAATGGTAAAATGACTGGACTGAATGGAACAAGCATCATTGTGCCTGAGCCAAGTGCCAAAGTGACAATTGCGAAAGCCAGCGAAACCAGTTACAAAGTAACGGTTTCAGATGTACCTGTCTACATTTCAAGCGTGCAATTGCCAACATGGACTCAAGCCAATGACCAAGATGACTTGATTTGGTACAAGACAACTAAGGATTCAAACACCACTTATTCGGCTATTATCAGTGTGGCTGAACACAATCTAGAAAGCGGTCGCTACAATGTTCACGTTTACGGAACGAGCGCGGTAACCAATGCTTTGACAGGTTTGGCTGGTACGCATTTTGAAGCGGATTACCATTTTGGTGACGTAGTGGTTGATGCCACATTAGCCAAAGACGGCATTGATTTGACTATGCCAAGTGATGTCAGCAAAGGGATGGCGGTTTACCACGCGGTTTGGTCTGCGGAAAATGATCAAGATGATATTGTTTGGTACAAGGCTGACCCTTCAGGTCATACTAAAGCCAACTACACTGGCTCTTACGGAACTTACCTCGTTCACACATATGGAGTTGTTCACGGGCAAATGGTCGGTTTGAACGCCACTTCAGTCCTTGTGCCAAAACCAGAAGTTAAGGCTAATATTACCAAAGAAAGTGCGACGACTTACAAGGTAACCATCACTGATGTACCGATTTACATTGATGATATCCAAGTACCAACTTGGACAGAGGCAAATGGTCAAGACGATCTTCAATGGTACAAGGCAGAAAAAGCAGCAGACGGTTCTTATTGCGTTGTTTTCAGCGAAGCGACCCATAATCTAGAAGCGGGTACTTACAATGTCCACGTTTATGGCTATAACCACGTAAAAAAAGTACAAACAGGATTACTTGGCAAACGCTTTGAATCAGACTATCGTTTCGGTGATGTGGCCGTTAAGGCAGAATTGGCTCCAACAGGTATCTACATTACCATGCCAAGCGACGTCAGCTCAAACCTCAAAACTTACCACGCGGTTTGGTCAGCCAAAAACGATCAAGACGATATCAAATGGTACCAAGTGGCTAAAAATGGTCAATTAACAGCTAGCTACACAGGTGATTACGGTGCTTATTACATCCACACTTATGCCGTTGTCAAAGGGAAAATGACCTGCATCAGTGGAACCAGCATTGACGTGCCAAAACCAGATGTCAAAGTCAGTGTAACCCAAGCCAGCGATACTTCAGCTAAGGTTGTGGTAACCAACGTCCCAATCTACGTTCATGATATTGAAGTGCCTGTTTGGACTAGCCAAAACGGCCAAGATGATATCAAGTGGTACAAGGCAGAAAAAGCAGCAGACGGCAGCTACACTTACACTTTCTACGCGAAAAATCATAACTTTGAATCAGGCCACTACAACGTTCACGTTTACGGTGTCAGCGAAGTAACACATTCCCTTGTTGGTTTCGCTACTACTTCAGGGATTGATTTGACCTTTAATCAAAACTTGACAGCACCAACGGTTACCGTGCAAAA
>NZ_DBPA01000001.1:0-6694 GCF_002300045.1 Streptococcus sp. UBA632
CGATACCTTTGGCAATCAATTCTGCAATCAAAGGCAAAATGTTTGGCCCGATCGCTGTTGTGATAATATCAGCGTTTGCAATAGCATCGACAACTGCTTAATGTCTTGGTCTTGTAAAACACTGGTTGACAACAAACAGTCATAAGAACGTTTGTCATCCACCGTGTATTGTGACAAGGTTTTCACCGCGATTGTCCCAACAAATGGGGCAATGGTCTTAATCCGTGTGACCAGCAACTCCGTTGCCAGCGGGCGTTCATCAGTCAACAACAGCAGATGAACAGGGTAAATGTCAGGACTACGCCGCAAACTTGAGGCAAAATGCAAGGTAATCAACTCATACTCACGGTCATTTTGAAAATAAGCTGGAAAGATTTCTTTGACCAACAAACTCACCACGCGATACAGGTAATCATTGCTTTTGATAACATGATGAGCAATAGTATTGGTCGCCGAATCCTCAAAAATCACTGGAATGGCTAAGTTTAAGCGAATATGATTGAACAAAAACTTAAAGAGTAGCTGGTCCTTGGCAAAATTGATTTTAGTGTAGCGCCCCACCTTATCAATCAGATTAGATACGTTATAGAAAAACTCACTATCGAAATTTTCATTAAACAAGGGGGTATTTTGACGCTTGATGACCAATTCATCCATCAAGGAAGCATAGTATAAAATCTCTTTTAAGCTGTAAAATTCTTGACTTAAGTGCGACAAGTGAGCAAAGACCTTCTGTGAAAATTCCAATGATACTTTGCTAACAGGAGTGGGATTCACTTCAAAAGTATCCCAATTAGACAAGGATAATAAAATAATGAAAAATTGATTTAATTTAGCATCAAATTCTGGTAATTCCTCTTGGTATTTCTGGAAAGCTTGCGTAGCTTGTTGCAGACGCTCAGCAGAAATGCAATCAAAGATACCACAGTCTTGCTGCCAAAATTGAGGTAAAGGAATATTCTGCGTTAGCAAAATGGCTAACAGACGGCGTTTCATTTGGCTATGACCAACGGCTAAACCATAGCCTTTACGCCTTTTTAAGACCAAGTTAAAATCTTTCAAACGTTTTTCAATATCAGCAATATCTTGAATGACAGTAACGTTGCTGACACCAAACTGGTCTTGTAAGCTTTCATTGGTGATATTCTCACGGCTGATAAGCAAGTTGTAGGTGATGAGATTGAGGCGTTCATTGCGCGTGTAAGTCGCTTGTGCGCTCAATTCAGAAATGTTTTCAAAATCACCTGATAAATAATATTTATTGTTTTCTTTGATAATAGCAATGCCCAACGTGGCTAGGCTATTGGTCAAATCCGACAAGGTTCGATAAACCGTTCGTTTAGACACGCCTAGCATTTCAGACATATTATCCATTGAAAGCTTTCCAAACTTTAAGAAAGCTTTCAATAGTTGTTCTTCTCGTTTTGTTAATAGCATCCTAGGACTACTTTCCGTTTTAATGAGAGATACGAGCAATCATTTTGTCGTACTCAGGTGTTGTGACTAAACTATCAACAACCAAGAGTTGCGCATCACGAGCGTATTTTTGCACATCTGTTTGATTTGCAATATTAGAAACAATGAGAATATTATTCGCGTTAAAGGCTGGTAGGTCTTCATTGGCCACTTTTGAAACAGGGATAGCAATGCCCTTGTTCTTGAAGATAGCTTTCAAGGTTGCTTCACCCATAGTGACAGACCCTCTTGCTTTTCCGTAAGCAAAGACTACTTCATCAATTTGATTCAAGTCAATCTGTACGGGAGCTTTTTCACTCACTTGTTGATTAACAGGGACTGTTTCTTCAGCTGGTGCTTCGCTTGCTCCACTCAAACGAGTCACAATCTCATCGTATTTTGGTGTTGCAAGGAAATTGTCAACGCTGACGTGAATCGCGCTTGGTGTTTTCTGAGCCGCACGTTCTGCCAATTCTTCTTGGGTTACAATCAAAGTATTTGGCGTATCAGTTAGGTTTGAAATCGCTTTATTTGTTACAGGAATATCCAAACCAGCTTTTTTCACTTTTTCTCTCAAGATTGAAGCACCCATAGCTGAACTTCCCATACCTGCATCACAGGCAAAGATGATTTGTTGCACAGCGTCAGTGCTAATCATGAGTTCTTCTTGTGATGGTGCAACTTCTTGACCTTTTGAAGCTGCTTTAGCTGCTTGGCTAGCTGCCTGAGCTGACTCAAGCGAATCGCTTTCTGATCTGTCTGCTTTCAAAATCACAGATGCCACTAGGAAAGATGCCACAGCTGCCGCTGCCACACCAGCAATAACAGGTAAGTAACCGCCTCTTGGTGTCATGGCTAAGATAGCGATAATAGAACCAGGTGAAGCTGCTGCTGATAGACCAGCTCCTAGAAGTTGGAAAGTAAAGGGTTCCCACAACACCCCCAGCAATGGCCGCTAGGAATAAAAGCGGTTTCATCATAACGTATGGGAAATAGATTTCATGAATCCCACCCAAGAATTCAATAATAACTGCTCCTGGTGCTGATGATTTAGCTGAGCCTTTACCAAAGAATGAGTAAGCAAGCAAGATACCAAGACCAGGACCAGGGTTAGATTCTAGCAAGAAGAGAATTGATTTCCCTGCTTCTGCGACTTGTTCTGTTCCAAGCGGTGTAAAGATACCGTGGTTAAGCGCGTTATTTAAGAAGAGAACCTTGGCTGGCTCAATCAAGATATTTGCCAGTGGTAACATTTTCGCGTTGATAATAGCTTGAACCCCGACACCGATAGCAGCTGTCAAACTAGAAACAACTGGACCAACTGCTAGAAAAGCAAGAATAATCAAAATAAATCCGATAATCCCAGCTGAGAAGTTATTTAATAACATTTCAAATCCAGGACGAATTTTTTCTTGGAATTTCTCGTCAAATTTCTTGATACACCATGCTCCCAAAGGTCCCATAATCATGGCACCGATAAACATGGTTACTGATGACCCAACAATAGCACCGAAGGTTGCCATAGCACCTACAACTGCACCACGTTGTCCATAAACATTAAACCCTGCCGTATAACCAATTAACAAAGGCAAGAGATAGGTCAAGATTGGTGATACCATTACACTTAGCGTGGGATTTGGGAACCAGCCTGTTTCGATGAATAGCGTTGCCAATATCCCCCATGCGATAAAAGCGCCAATATTAGGCATAACCATGTTGGATAAGGTTGTCCCTAATTTTTGGACTCTTACTTTTAATGCACTTTTGTTTTCCATTAGCCGTTTCCTCCTTTTTTCTTAACTATATTATAATATGTTTTGTAAGCATTTTAAACTAAAGTTTTGGCAAAATTTTTGTGACAAAAAAAGCCTGGACGACAAATCCAGACTTTTTAGGGTTCTATTATTTAAAAACTATTATTCAACCGTTACCGCTTTAGCCAAGTTACGTGGTTTATCAACGTCAAGACCACGTTGTAATGACGCAAAGTAGGCAATCAATTGAGTTGGGATAACCATTGAAATGCTCGTCAAGTAAGGGTGGACGCGGTTAACCACTATATCATCTCCTGGTTTTGACAACCCTTCTTCAACGATAGTCAAGACATTAGCACCGCGGGCAGACACTTCTTGGATATTACCACGCGTATGGCTTGCTACTGCTTCACTTGATGAAATCAAACCAAGAACAGGTGTGCCATCTTCAATCAGAGAAATGGTACCGTGTTTCAATTCACCAGCCGCAAATCCTTCACATTGAATGTATGAGATTTCTTTCAATTTCAAGCTAGCTTCCATAGCAACGTAGTAATCATTGCCACGGCCAATGTAAAAGGCGTTGCGAGTATCTTTTAACAAAGCTTCTACTTTTTCTGAAATGCTGTCTTTTTCTGAAAGAGTTGCCTCGATTGATTGTGCCACGATAGACAATTCATGTACCAAGTCAAATTCAAGGGCTTCTTTCTTACCATTTGCTTCTCCGACTGCTTTAGCAAGGAAGGCAAGTGCCGCAATTTGTGCAGTGTATGCTTTTGTAGAAGCAACTGCAATTTCAGGACCAGCATGCAACAACATGGTATAAGTGGCTTCACGTGACAAGGTTGAACCAGGAACGTTTGTCACGGTCAAACTTGGGATACCCATTTGGTTTGCTTTCACTAAAACCTGACGGCTATCTGCTGTTTCACCAGATTGGCTAAGTAGGATAAACATTGGTTTTTTGCTCAACAATGGCATATTATAGCCCCATTCTGACGCAATTCCCAATTCAACTGGTGTATCCGTCAATTTTTCAAGCATAGCTTTTGAAGCAAAACCAGCGTTGTAAGATGTTCCTGCTGCCAAGATATAAATACGGTCACATTCTTGCACGGTTTTAACAATCTCAGGGCCAACCAACATATTGCCTTCGCTGTCGGCATAGGTATTGATTAATTTACGCATAACAGTTGGTTGTTCATCGATTTCTTTAAGCATGTAGTAAGGGTAAGTTCCTTTACCAATGTCAGACAAGTCCAACTCAGCTGTGTAAGATTCGCGTTCGATAAGGTTGCCGTCATAATCTGTTACAGTTACAGAATCTTTTGTCAAAACAACCAATTCTTTATCGTGAATTTCCATGAATTCACTAGTTTCACGAATCATTGCCATCGCATCTGAGCAGACCATGTTGTAACCATCACCCAAACCAATCAAAAGTGGTGATTTGTTTTTAGCAACGTAGATAGTATCTGGATCTTCAGCATCAATCAAAGCAAAAGCGTATGACCCTTCGATGATGTGCAATGCTTTTTTAAAGGCTTCTAAAACAGACAAACCATCTGTAACAAATTGTCCAATCAAATGAACAGCAATTTCTGTATCGGTTTCACCTTTCAAATGATGTCCGGAAAGGTATTCTTCTTTGATTTGCAAGTAATTTTCAATCACACCATTGTGAACCAAAACAAAACGCCCTGTTTCTGATGTGTGAGGGTGAGCATTTTCTTCAGTCGCATGACCGTGTGTTGCCCAGCGCGTATGACCGATACCAGTGTAGCCAGCCACATCCATCCCGATTTTAGCACGAAGGTCTGCAATACGACCAACTGATTTGATTAAGCGTCCTTGATTTACACCGTTTGTCACAAAAATCCCAGCAGAATCGTAACCACGATATTCCAACTTTTCAAGACCTTGCATCAAAATATCTGTTGCATTTTTGTTTCCAACAACACCAACAATACCACACATAACATGTCACCTATTAGCAAGACACCCTTGCTATTTCTTTCTTATTTTTTAATTGGTATAATCCTATAGTCATCAATAAAAACTAACAAAATCAGTATATAACTTTATATTATTAATGTCAACAATAAAATTGGTATAGTTTATTTAGACCAATAGCAAACGCTTTATTTTTCCTATGATTATTCCTTTTGAAAATACAAAAAAACAGAGTAGCTAAACTACTCTGTTGTCAGAAAACCAAATTGACTTAGCGGCCATAATTTGAAGGTCACAACTCCTCGAATTTGTTTTGCCTTAATCAAGCCAAATTTACGGCTGTCATTAGTGTTTTGACGGTCATCGTTTAGCACCAAATAACTACCCTTTGGAATTTTAGTTTCTTTGTTATCTGTCAATGTTTCAATCGAAAAATCTGACGTAAAAGGCATTTGGCTATCAGATGAGGCCGTGTATTTTGATTTCATCTGGCTGATATAAGGTTCTTCCTTGGCGACATTATCGATATACAAAATATCATCCATCACCGTCGCAGTCTGACCAGGTGTCGCAATCACACGGCTGATGTAGAAAGTGCCATCTTCTTCATATACCACAAAATCCTTGTACTGCGGCTGCCTATTGCGATTAACCACTACGACATCCCCATTTGACAAATAGGAATTGACCGCATCGTCATGAACTCTAAATGTTGAAAAAACAAAAATCCTTAATAAAACAAGGACAAAAATAGCAATGAGCGCTATAATAATATTTCGAATAAAATCACGCTTTACCATACCTACTCCTATTCTTCTAATTATTATACCATGTTTAAAGGTATAAAAAAAGTAGGCATGAGACTAAAAAAGTATTTTTTAATCGCTTCCAAAAAAGATATCTAAATAAACCAAGTTATAGGAGACTTGTCAATAAACTGCGTAAAAATATTTTTGCCTGCTAGAGCTGTATCAACCTAGCTGGAGATGTGTATATTATCACTGATTTTTTTCTGCTATAATTAAGCTAGAAAAGAGGTGAATATTATGACTAAATCAGAACTCGCTCCGTATCTTAATGCTGTGACAAATGAAGAACGCACATTTTTAATTTGTCAAACTTCAGAAGGAGCATATATTGGTGAATCTAGTCCTACTTGCGATGATAAGAGCTTCGTCCTAGCCTACGACGACGTGTTCGCAGACATCCCGTTTGAAGCTGTTCAGAAGGCTTCCTTACTTCGTTTTTAATATTATCGTTCATCCAAATACTGAATAAAAATTGATATTGCCTAACTGTCTTCTTTGTTCTGTTAGCCGGATGGATAGTAATACTAAGAAACTCTTCGTGAGTCAATCGTTGCCCTGTTCGTTTGAGCAGGGTTTTAAATAATTCGTACGGCACTTCAAATGAAACTTGATCCAACCCAGTCTCTCTTTCGTAATTTGGGTGTAAACCAAATAGTTCTCTATCTGTTTTTGATAATGCTATTTCTTTCATGTATTATCCTTTCTAAATTCATCTAAGCTAAC
>NZ_DBPA01000035.1:0-14339 GCF_002300045.1 Streptococcus sp. UBA632
AATTGGATCGTGTGATGCGTGGGGAACGCTTTAAAGGCAAGAGTGCTTTTCTTAGAAGCATTGAACCTTTCTTTCTGGACTTTAAGGAATAGAAAAAAGTGAATGATTTATCTTTTAATATCAAAAATAATTCGTTTTTTAGGGTTTCTTTTAAATCTAGCATGGTATTTTTCTGAAAATTATGGTAAAATTAATCAAATCATATTTTGGAGGAACTTATGAAAGCGATTATTACGGTTGTTGGTAAGGATAAAAAAGGGATTGTTGCTGCTGTGTCAGCAAAAATTGCTGAATTAGGTTTGAATATTGATGATATTTCGCAAACAGTTTTGGACGAATTTTTTACCATGATGGCTATTGTTTCATCTGACGAGCAGCAAGATTTTACGCAATTGCGTGCTGAATTTGAGGCTTATGGGGAATCTTTGAACGTTAAAATTAACATTCAAAGCGAAGCGATTTTTGATGCGATGCACAACATTTAAGGAGAGAAAGCGTGGATATTAAACAAGTCACTGAAACGATTGCGATGATTGAAGAGCAGAACTTTGATGTTCGTACGATTACCATGGGGATTTCTCTTCTTGATTGTATTGATTCTGACATTAACAAGGCAGCTGATAAGATTTATAAGAAGGTTGTGGAAAAAGCGGGCTCGCTGGTCCAAGTTGGAGATGAGATTGCAGCTGAATTGGGTATTCCAATTGTGAATAAGCGAGTTTCTGTGACGCCGATTTCTATTATTGGGGCAGCGACAGATGCGACGGATTACTTGCCTTTGGCTCATGCTTTGGATAAAGCTGTTAATGATATTGGAATTGATTTTATTGGTGGATTTTCTGCCTTGGTTCAAAAAGGTTACCAAAAAGGTGATGAAATCTTGATCAATTCTATTCCTCGTGCGCTTGCGGAAACGTCTAAGGTGTGCTCTTCGGTCAATATTGGATCAACGAAGTCAGGTATTAACATGACAGCGGTGGCTGATATGGGTCGTGTTATCAAAGAAACGGCTGAATTGTCAGACTTAGGTGCGGCGAAATTGGTTGTTTTTGCAAATGCTGTGGAGGATAATCCTTTCATGGCGGGTGCCTTCCACGGTGTTGGTGAAGCAGATGTTGTTATCAATGTCGGCATTTCTGGACCTGGTGTGGTGAAACGTGCTCTTGAAAAAGTGCGTGGTGAAAGCTTCGATGTGGTTGCAGAAACGGTTAAAAAGACGGCTTTCAAAATCACTCGTATTGGTCAATTGGTTGGGCAAATGGCCAGTGAGCGTTTGGGGGTTAAATTTGGGATTGTTGACCTATCTTTGGCGCCAACACCTGCTATCGGGGATTCTGTTGCTCGTGTCCTTGAAGAAATGGGCTTGGAAGCTGTGGGAACACATGGGACAACAGCGGCTCTTGCTTTGTTGAATGACCAAGTGAAAAAAGGTGGTATCATGGCTTGTAACCAAGTTGGTGGTTTGTCAGGTGCTTTTATCCCTGTTTCTGAAGACGAGGGAATGATTACTGCGGTACAAAATGGTTCGCTGAATTTGGAAAAATTAGAAGCAATGACGGCTATCTGTTCTGTTGGATTGGACATGATTGCTATTCCTGAGGATACGCCACATGAAACCATTGCGGCTATGATTGCGGATGAAGCGGCTATTGGTGTTATCAACCAAAAAACAACGGCTGTCCGTATTATTCCAAAAGGAAAAGAAGGCGACATGATTGAATTTGGTGGTTTACTGGGAACGGCACCTGTTATGCGTGTCAATAGTAACTCTTCTGCTGACTTTATCAAGCGTGGGGGGCAGATTCCAGCACCTGTTCATAGCTTTAAAAACTAATTGCATACACGACCTAGGGTTGCTACAGCTGCCTCTAGGTTTTTTCTTTTTAAAATCTTTGCACTCACCACATCAGTATGTCGTAGCGCTTGAAAAATGTGCTATAATGAAGAGGTACAATGCAAGCGGATACGAGTTTTAGTTTTTAGGTGAATCAATCTAGGAGGAAGCATTATGGTCGCAACAAAATTGTATATTATTCGTCATGGAAAAACGATGTTTAACACAATTGGTCGTGCACAAGGTTGGAGTGATAGTCCGCTAACGCCTGAAGGGGAACGTGGTATTGAAGAACTCGGCTTGGGTCTGAAAGATTCGGGTATCCAGTTTAAGGCTGCTTTTTCGAGCGATAGTGGACGGACCTTGCAAACTATGGAGATTATTTTGCGAGAATGTCAGCAAGAAGCGATTCCTTATACGCGTGATAAACGCATTCGTGAGTGGTGTTTTGGTAGCTTGGACGGTGGCTATGATGGGGAACTTTTCCACGGGGTTTTGCCACGAATTGTGGATAAGGATATGTCAAAACTCACTTATCAAGAAATGGTCGAAGCCATTCGTCAAGTAGATACGGCAGGATGGGCTGAAACTTGGGAAGTGTTGAGCACTCGTATTTTGGCAGGTTTCACAGAAATTGCTGAACAAATGGAGGCTACTGGTGGTGTCAATGCTATTGTCGTGAGTCACGGCATGACCATTAGTACTTTTTTATGGTTAATTGACCATTCAACGCCAAGAGGACTTGGTTTAGATAATGGTAGTGTTTCTGTTGTGGATTATGCCGATGGCAAATTCACAATCGAATCAATTGGTGATATGAGTTATCGTTTACGCGGTAAACAGCTATTAGAAGAAAGAGAAAATGAGAAAAAAGCGTAGTGTATTAATAATTAGTTTAGTATTGGCCTTAATTATTGGCTTTTTGCTAACGGTTTTTCTGTTGGTTAGAGATGATAAGATTCAGACGGCCTCGAATGAAGCGCCAACAGCTCAAACAGAAGCATCCTCTAAGGAGCAGACGTCTGAATTGCCAAAAGTTTCCAGTGATTCTTGGGAGTTGGTTTTGGTCAATCGCGACAATACCAAGGAAGAAATGAATCCCGATGTCACGCAAATTGGCAATATTTATGTAGATTCTCGGATTGCTGACGCGGTTCAAGGCTTTTTGGCTGAAGCTCAGACGATTGACCCTAGTGAACACTTGATTTCTGGCTACCGCAGTGTTGCCTATCAAGAATCTTTATTTAACAGTTATGTAGCACAAGAAATGGCAGCCAATCCAAATCTCACTCAAGCAGAAGCTGAAGAAGTGGTTAAAACGTATTCTCAACCAGCAGGAGCGAGCGAACACCAAACGGGGCTCGCCATTGACATGAGTACAGTGGATTCTTTAAATGAGAGTGACCCTAATGTGGTAGCAAAAATCCAAGAAATTGCTCCTAAATATGGCTTTATTTTGCGTTTTCCTGAAGGTAAGAGTGACTCGACTGGTGTTGATTACGAGGACTGGCATTTCCGCTATGTCGGACCTGAATCAGCCAAATACATTACTGAGCACAACTTGACTTTGGAAGAATACATTGCTTTGTTGAAGGAGAATAATCAATGAGTTCGAGATTTTCTTTCAAACAGTTTTTGCTCTTTATTGCCGTTTTTTTAGTCGGGGTGGTTACCCCGCTTTATCTCAATCGCTCGGTGCCAAGTTCCTCAGAAAAAATGGCGGTTTCTTACAATCAAAAAGCTTTTTTTGAGGAAATTGCTCCTACGGTTCAAAAAGTGGCTAAATCTTATGGGGTTTCCCCGTCAATTATCCTAGCACAAGCAGCTCTAGAATCTGATTATGGCAGCAATTTATTAGCTGTCAAATACCATAATTTATTTGCCATCAAGGCTCAATCTGGTCAAAAATCGGTTAAATTAACCTATCAGACTTATTTTTTAAACAAATGGCAAACCAAAGAAGGACGCTTTGTGGTTTACAAATCTTGGACAGATGCCATTTATGATTATTGTGACTTATTGCAATCAGGCAAATTGCACGATAGCCAAAGTGCTTATGATATTTTGGTATCTAATAAAGGTTATAAAAAGCCTGCTCAAGCCTTGCAAGACATTGGATTTAGTAGCGACCCTGATTATGCCACAAAACTAATAAAGATTATCGAAACTTACGATTTAACGAAATACGATGCCTGATTAGCACTCTAAAAAAAGAGTGCTAATTTTTTGAGTTTTTCTCTTGACAGTCCCGAAGAAAAGAGTATAATAAAATCATGGTTAGCAGTTAACAGGTGTTAGTGCTAAAAGACGAAGGGAGGCATGAGATGATTACACAACGTCAAAATGACATCTTGAATGTCATTGTCGAATTGTTTACGCAGACACATGAACCCATCGGCTCTAAGACTTTGCAAGCAAGCATTGATTCGAGTAGCGCGACTATTCGAAACGATATGGCCAAGTTAGAAAAATTGGGCTTACTTGAAAAGGCGCACACCTCTAGTGGACGCATGCCCAGTGCTGCTGGATTCAAATACTTTGTAGAACATTCCTTGAATCTAGATAGTATTGATGAGCGTGACATTTATCAAGTCATCAAAGCGTTTGACTTTGAACCATTTAAATTGGATGATATTTTGCATAAGGCAAGTCAGATTTTATCGGATATGTCGGGTTACACTTCCGTTATTTTGGATGTTGAACCTGCTTGCCAAAAACTGACAGCTTTTGATATCATTCAGTTGTCAAATCACGATGCTTTAGCTGTTTTAACTTTGGATGAATGTAAACCTGCGACCATACAATTTGCGATTCCAAAAAACTTTATGTTGAAGGATTTGGCGACCTTAAAAGATATTGTCAATGAACGGTTATTAGGACGCACGGTGATGGATATCCATTACAAGTTGCGGACTGAGATTCCTCAAATTTTGCAAAAGTATTTCACTGTAACGGATAATGTATTGAATTTGTTTGATTATATTTTTGCGGATTTGTTTAAGGAATTGGTCTTTGTGGCTGGTAAGGTTCATTCGTTAGACTATGCTAGCTTAGAAACCTATCGTTTCCTTGATGACAAGCAACAGGTTGCCTTAGCATTAAGGTCTTCGATGAAAGAAGGTGAGGTTGCATCGGTTCAGGTGGCAGATAGTGAAGAAGCTGCCTTGTCTAATGTAACTGTCTGGACCCATCGCTTTTTGATTCCTTATCGTGGATTTGGTCTGCTTAGCTTGATTGGACCCATCGATATGGATTATCGCCGAAGTGTTAGCTTGATCAATGTTATCGGGCGTGTCTTGGCGATGAAGCTTGGTGATTATTACCGTTATTTAAATAGTAATCACTACGAGGTCAACTAAATTTGGTAATGAATGTGATAAAAAGATAAGGGAGGGACACAGTGTCTGAAGAAAAGAAAAACGAAGAACTTCAAAAAGAAGTTGAAGCCACTGATGTTGTGACTGAAGAAAAAGAAACCGAGCAGACACCAGAGGATGCTCAAAACGAAGCATTGCAAAAAGCTTTAGAGCGTGCGGAAGATTTGGAAAACAAATACCTTCGTGCTCATGCTGAAATGCAAAATATCCAGCGTCGTGCAAATGAAGAACGTCAACAATTGCAAAAGTATCGATCACAAGATTTAGCCAAAGGTATTTTGCCAAGTTTGGATAATTTGGAACGTGCCCTTGCGGTTGAAGGCTTGACAGATGACGTTAAAAAAGGTCTTGAAATGACTCGCAATAGCTTGATTCAAGCCCTTAAAGAAGAGGGTGTTGAAGAAGTGGTTGTGGATAACTTCGACCATAACTTGCACATGGCTGTTCAAACCTTGCCTGCTGATGATGACCATCCTGTGGATAGCATCGCAGAAGTCCTTCAAAAAGGCTATAAATTACACGACCGCTTGCTTCGTCCAGCAATGGTTGTCGTCTATAACTAATGAAAACAAAAGGTTAGTTTGTTTGATTGTGAACTAGCAATAAAAAATGTAAAAAACGATTTAAAAAATAGAGGTAAAGATTATGTCTAAAATTATTGGTATTGACTTAGGTACTACAAACTCAGCTGTCGCAGTTCTTGAAGGAACTGAAGCAAAAATCATTGCAAACCCAGAAGGTAACCGTACAACACCTTCAGTTGTATCATTCAAAAATGGTGAAATCATCGTTGGTGATGCTGCAAAACGTCAAGCAGTAACAAACCCTGATACTATTATTTCAATCAAATCTAAAATGGGTACTTCTGAAAAAGTATCTGCTAACGGTAAAGAATACACACCACAAGAAATTTCAGCTATGATTCTTCAATACCTTAAAGGTTATGCTGAAGATTACCTTGGTGAAAAAGTAACAAAAGCTGTTATCACTGTTCCTGCTTACTTCAACGACGCACAACGTCAAGCAACAAAAGACGCTGGAAAAATCGCTGGTTTGGAAGTCGAACGTATCGTTAACGAACCAACAGCTGCTGCCCTTGCTTATGGTCTTGATAAAACAGATAAAGATGAAAAAATCTTAGTATTTGACCTTGGTGGTGGTACATTCGACGTGTCAATCCTTGAACTTGGTGATGGTGTCTTTGATGTATTGGCAACAGCAGGTGATAACAAACTTGGTGGGGACGACTTTGACCAAAAAATCATTGATTGGTTAGTTGCTGACTTCAAAAACGAACATGGTGTAGATCTTAGCCAAGATAAAATGGCTCTTCAACGTTTGAAAGATGCTGCTGAAAAAGCTAAGAAAGACCTTTCAGGTGTGACACAAACACAAATTTCACTTCCATTCATCACTGCAGGTGCTGCTGGACCTCTTCACTTGGAAACAAGCCTTACACGTGCGAAATTTGATGATTTGACTCGTGATCTTGTTGACCGTACAAAAACACCAGTTCGTCAAGCTCTTCAAGATGCTGGTCTCTCAATGTCTGACATTGACGAAGTTATCCTTGTCGGTGGTTCAACACGTATTCCTGCCGTTGTAGAAGCTGTTAAAGCAGAAACTGGTAAAGAACCAAACAAATCTGTTAACCCTGATGAAGTTGTTGCCATGGGTGCTGCTATCCAAGGTGGTGTGATTACTGGTGATGTGAAAGACGTTGTCCTTCTTGATGTTACACCATTGTCACTTGGTATCGAAACAATGGGTGGTGTCTTCACAAAACTTATTGACCGTAACACAACTATCCCAACATCTAAATCACAAGTCTTCTCAACTGCAGCAGATAACCAACCAGCCGTAGATATCCACGTTCTTCAAGGTGAACGCCCAATGGCTGCTGATAACAAAACTCTTGGTCGTTTCCAATTGACTGATATCCCAGCTGCACCTCGTGGTATCCCTCAAATCGAAGTAACATTTGATATCGATAAAAACGGTATCGTATCTGTTAAAGCTAAAGACCTTGGTACTCAAAAAGAACAACACATCGTTATCCAATCTAACTCAGGTTTGACTGATGAAGAAATTGAAAAAATGATGAAAGATGCAGAAGCTAACGCAGAAGCTGATGCTAAACGTAAAGAAGAAGTTGACCTTCGTAACGAAGTTGATCAAGCTATCTTTGCAACAGAAAAAACAATCAAAGAAACTGAAGGCAAAGGCTTTGATACAGAACGTGATGCTGCTCAATCTGCTCTTGATGAATTGAAAGCTGCTCAAGAAGCTAACAATCTTGAAGATATGAAAGCTAAACTTGAAGTTCTTAATGAAAAAGCTCAAGCCCTTGCAGTGAAAATGTACGAACAAGCTGCTGCCGCACAACAAGCTCAAGCAGGTGCTGAAGGTGCTCAATCAACTGACTCATCAGACAATGGTGATGACGTTGTTGACGGCGAATTTACTGAAAAATAATTCATCCAAGAAACGTTAGGGTTCCGTTTTACGAAACGGCCCTAGCTATTTGCAGATGACTTACTGACTGAATGAAGTTAATCGACTTTGTTTCTTGATAAGTTATAAAGAATCCAGAGGTTGCAAAACATCAACCTCTGTTTTTGGATAAGTAGTAGCATTATGTTGACCAATCTTTTTAATGATGAAGAAAGGAAAGTGCTCAGAAATGAGCACGGGCTACGGACTGTGTCAGATAGATAGATTTTTCGAGGACGTCAATATTTCTTGTCGCATCTTCTATTTGACTTTGTCCGCTTAACGCCCTTTGTATCTTAATTATGAATAATACAGAATTTTACGATCGTTTGGGTGTTTCAAAGGACGCTTCGCAAGATGAGATTAAAAAAGCTTATCGCAAAATGTCGAAAAAATATCACCCAGATATAAATAAAGAACCTGGTGCAGAAGAAAAGTACAAAGAAGTTCAAGAAGCCTATGAAACCTTAGGTGACGAACAAAAACGTGCTGCTTACGACCAATACGGTGCTGCTGGAGCCAACGGTGGCTTCGGTGGTGGTACCGGTGGCTTTGATGGCTTTAACGGTGGAGCTGGATTTGGCGGCTTTGAAGACATCTTTTCAAGTTTCTTCGGTGGCGGTGGTGCAACACGTAATCCAAATGCACCTCGTCAGGGGGATGACTTGCAATACCGTGTAGACTTGACTTTTGAAGAAGCTGTCTTTGGTGTTGAAAAAGAAGTGTCTTACAACCGTGAAGCAACGTGTGAAACCTGCTCTGGTACAGGAGCTAAGCCAGGTACTAGCCCTGTAACATGTAGCCGTTGTCATGGTCAAGGTGTCATTAACGTCGATACACAAACCCCACTTGGTATGATGCGTCGTCAAGTCACTTGTGATGTCTGCCACGGTACTGGTAAAGAAATCAAAGACCCATGTCCCACTTGTCATGGTAGTGGTCATGAAAAGAAAAGCCACAAAGTATCTGTTAAAATCCCAGCAGGGGTTGAAACAGGTCAACAAATCCGCTTGCAAGGTCAAGGGGAAGCTGGCTTTAACGGTGGACCTTATGGTGACCTCTTTGTCATCATTAAAGTCTTACCAAGCAAGGAATTTGAACGTGACGGCTCAACCATCTATTACAGCATGAACATTAGTTTTGTTCAAGCAGCTCTTGGTGATACGGTTGAAGTACCAACTGTACATGGTAAGGTTGAATTGACAATTCCAGCAGGAACACAAACAGGTAAGACTTTCCGTCTAAGAGGTAAAGGGGCTCCTAAATTGCGTGGTGGCGGTCAAGGTGACCAACACGTTACCGTTAATATTGTAACCCCAACAAAACTCAACCCTGCCCAAGTTGCAGCATTGAAAGATTTTGCTAAGGCTGGTGGTGACAAGCCAGTCACTCTTAAGAAAAAAGGTTTGTTCGATAAAGCCAAAGATTTTTTCGAAGGGGAATAAGATAGAAAGAGGTTAGACCAAGAGGTCTAGCTTCTTTTTTGTGGCACTTCATCTGTATGGGGACAGATTGGTCTAAATTTTCTGGAAAGTCTTTTGCTAAGATGATAAAATACAGTCATGGTTAGATATAAAGCAACAATTTCTTATGATGGGAGGCTCTTTGCTGGTTTTCAGCGTCAGACAAGTGAGCGTTCGGTTCAAGAAGAGTTAGAAAAAACCTTGCAAAAGCTAAATAGTGGTCAACCTGTTAAGGTACACGGTGCTGGGCGGACAGATTCGGGTGTGCATGCTTATGGGCAAGTTGTGCATTTTGATTTGCCGCAAGCGCGTGATGTGGAAAAATTGCGATTTGGTTTGGATACGCAATCGCCAGAGGATATGGATGTGGTGCGTGTCGAACAAGTTAGCGATGACTTTCATGCTCGCTACAACAAGCATAGCAAAACCTACGAATTTTTAGTGGATGCGGGACGTCCTAAAAATCCGATGATGCGGCATTACGCTACGCATTACGCTTATCCGTTGGATTTGGCTGCTATGCAAGAGGCTATTAAGGATTTGGTGGGAACGCACGATTTTACGGGTTTTACCGCTTCTGGAACATCGGTGGAAAATAAGGTGCGTACGATTACACGAGCGACAGTTGACATTGATGAAAAGACAGGTTTTTATGTCTTTACGTTTAGCGGCAATGGCTTTTTGTACAAACAAGTGCGTAACATGGTGGGAACCTTGTTGAAAATCGGTAACGGTCGGATGCCAGTCAGTCAAATTCAGACGGTTTTGGAGTCGAAAAATCGTGATTTGGCAGGACCAACGGCAGCAGGCAATGGGCTTTATTTGAAGGAGATTATTTATGACGAATAATTATATTTTGGCTATTTCAGGAAACGATATTTTCAGTGGCGGTGGGCTTTATGCTGATTTGGCAACCTACACGACCAATAAGCTCCACGGCTTTTTGGCTGTGACGTGTTTGACAGCATTGACAGAAAAAGGTTTTGACGTTTTTGCAACCGATGAAACCGTCTTTTCTCACCAGCTCAATAGCCTAAAAGATGTGCCGTTTTCAGGTATCAAATTAGGCTTGTTGCCCAATGTGACAATTGCTGATTTGGCACTGGATTTTGTTAAAACGCATCAAGAGATTCCTATCGTGTTGGACCCTGTTTTGGTTTGTAAGGAAAAACATGATGTGGAAGTGTCAGCTCTGCGTGATGAGTTGTTGAAATTCTTCCCTTACGTGACCATTATCACACCAAACTTGGTAGAAGCGGAGCTATTGACCCAAAAATCAATCAAAACCTTGGACGATATGAAGGCAGCTGCCAAACAATTGCACCAGTTAGGCGCAAAATATGTGGTGGTTAAGGGTGGCAATCGTTTGAGTCAAGACAAGGCGATTGATGTCTTTTATGACGGTGAAGATTGGACTGTTTTGGAATCACGCGTCCTTGACAATAACAATATCGGTGCGGGTTGTACGTTTGCCTCAAGCATTGCCAGTCAATTGGTGCTTGGGCATTCACCAAAAGAGGCGGTGAAACTGTCAAAAGACTTTGTCTATCAAGCTATTCGCCATTCAGACCAATACGGAGTAAAGCAGAATTATGAGAAGAACTAATACACGTGATATTGCCTTGATGGCGGTTTTGACGGCTTTGAGCGTGGTTTTAGCCTATATCCATATTCCGACACCAACAGGTTATTTGACCCTGTTAGATGCTGGTATTTATTTCACGGCGTTTTACCTTGGATCAAGAGCTGGTGCGGTTGTGGGTGGCTTGTCAGGCTTTTTGATTGATTTACTGCTGGGGTATCCTCAGTACATGATTCACAGTCTGATTGCCCACGGTGCCCAAGGTTACTTTGCTGGTTGGAGCGGGAAAAAGCGACCTTTGGGGTTGATTTTGGCGAGTGTGTCAATGGTTGGTTGGTATTTTATCGCGGCTTTGCTACTGGGCTATGGTCTGGGTGCAGCTTTGGCTGGTATTTTGGGCAATCTCTTGCAAAACTGCTTTGGAATGCTGGTTGGTTACTTGATTTACCTCGCTTATTCACGCATCGAAAAGCGCTAATAGCTAAAGAAAACAAAGGAAGAAGGTTAGCATGGATTTAAAGGAATTAGAAACACAAACGCGTGCGATTGTTGTTGATGTCATTGAACGCTCTGCTATTAAAAAAGGACAGCTTTTTGTCCTTGGCTTATCATCAAGCGAAGTTATCGGAGGTAACATTGGCAAGAATAGCAGCGCTGAGGTTGGCGAAGTGGTTGTGTCAGTGCTATTGGAAGAACTGGGAAAACGTGGCATTCACTTGGCTGTTCAAGGCTGCGAACATTTAAACCGTGCTTTGGTGGTAGAAAGAGAAGTGGTAGAGGCAAAAGATTTGGAAATCGTTAATGTCATTCCTAACCTGCACGCAGGTGGCAGCGGTCAAGTGGCAGCCTTCAAATTGATGTCAGACCCTGTGGAAGTTGAAGAAGTCGTGGCTCATGCTGGCTTGGATATTGGCGATACTTTTATTGGTATGCACGTCAAACGCGTCCAAGTTCCTTTGATTCCAGTGAGTCGTGAATTGGGGAAAGCGCACGTTACGGCCCTTGCTAGCCGTCCAAAATTAATTGGTGGCAATCGTGCGACCTACACGCCTGACCCTATTCGTAAGAGTTTAATCTGATAACACAAAAACCAGTACAGACGTACTGGTTTATTTGCTTTTGACAGGGTTAGTGTACATGGTTGGCAAGGCAATGCCATGCTCCAAAAGCGCTTCTTGGTAAAGGCTATAAAATTGAGTGTAAATTTCCTCTTGAGTGCCGTTTTGAACGATGATATTCACACGAAAGACGAGCTGCGAAGCCGTATTGGTTCGTGGTCCTAAAATGCTCGGTTGTCCAACAATGGCAGGATAATTGGCAAGCTCTTCAGCGTTGACTTGCTTGATAATTGTTGAAATACCTTCCAAATCACTATGCGCATAAATGGGAATGTCAATTTGCACACGCATATTGCCGCGAGATTTGTTTGACACGACAGTGATATTGCGGTTGGGAATGAAATTCAAGGTACCATCAAAACCACGAACTTGAGTGGTGCGGATACCCACGCTGGCAATGGTTCCCTCCACAGAATCCAACACCACAGAGTCCCCCACTTCAAATTGATTTTCAAGTAAAATGAAGAATCCATTGACCACGTCGGTCAAAAAACCTTGAGCTCCAAGTCCAATAGCAACCCCAGCAAGCCCAGCCCCAGCAAGAAGGCTGTAAATTGGAATGCCTAATACATAAAGCACACAATAAATGAGCATAAAATACAAGGTGTAATTCATGATATTTTGAAGTAGCTTGATGATGGTCTTTTGCCGAGCCTCTGTCTGATGCGACAAGCTAATGGATTTTTTGATGGCATGCTCAAAAATAAATTCAGCCACTCGCTTGGCAATAAGAAACAAAAGCAAAATAATGAGCAGCGAAACGACCTTAGAAATCACATTAAAAGCCACTTGCTCAACATGAAGTTGTTCAATGTAATCGTTAATAATTTTCATACTATTTAGTTTAGTAAAAAATAGTAGAAGAGGCAAGCTATAGATAAATAAGGATAAGGTTTTTTATTAAGTGGAGATTTTTTAAACTTTAGTTTAAAATAAGAATAAGAAATTAATTAGAAACTTGGAGTCATAGATGGATTTTATTTCACTAGTAAATGCTCATTATGAGGATCTCAATCTTCAAGAGAAAAAAATAGTTGCTTATTTGCAGCAATTAGAGACACCTCCTAAGGAGTTGACTAGTCAAAGATTAGCAGATGCTTTTTTGTTTCACGTTCAAGTATTTTTCGATTGTTAAAAAAATTAAATCTTGAGAGTTTTGCAGAATTGAAGTACATTCTTCAAAAAGATAGTTCTCCAAAAGCGTTTAAGAAGGAATCAAGCTTTACTAAAGTTGTACAAAATTATCACACTTATATTGATCAAATTTTTGAAAAATTAAATTTAACTTCGGTTATTAAATTATTGATAAAAACCAATACACTTTACCTATATGGTACAGGCAATGAACAGAAGCTTGAAGTTGAAATGCTTAGATAGCTATTTACCTCTGTAGAAAAAAAGGTTATCGTTTTTTTGATAAGGGTGAATACGATTACCTGAAGGATAATATGACAAAAAAAGATTTATTGATTTTGTTATCTTATAAGGGTGAATCCGCAGAAGGAGTAAATTTATTAATAGATAGTCAAATAAGAGGAATAACAAGAGTAGTTTTTACTTGTACTTCAAGAAATACGATGGCCCAATTATCTGATTATTGTCTTTACGTACCAACAGAATCAATAAAAACTCCTACTAGGTTAACTTATGAAGTAAGTACTACTTTTTATTTTATTATTGAACAATTATTCTTAGAATATGTAGATGAGTTAGAAAGGAGTCAAAAGGGTGACACTAAGCGAAATAGTTCATAGAAAAAAACTAAAAATGACACCAATTGATTGGCAGATTTATGATTATTTAACTTCTTCTGCTAGTACTAATATCACAATTTCGAGTGTAGCGGCTCATACTCATGTTTCAACAACAACTGCCTTTAGATTCTGTCAAAAATTAGGTTTAACTGGTTTTGGTGAACTAAAAGCAATCTTGAAGGAAGTTTCTGATAACAAAATTGCTAATCGTGATTTGGTTTGAAGAACTTATCATGATATTGTAGAATATATTGATAGATATGAAATCTCACAATTAAAAGATAAGTTGTTTGAAAGCAAAGAAATATATATTCGCCTATAGTGAATTGGAGTTGAGGTTAGCAAAAGAGTTTCAACGAATTTTGTTCCCATTAATAAGCCGATTTTTATTTTACCAAATACAAAATCTTTAAGTGCTACTTTTGATGAGATAAGAAATAATATTTTGTTTTTCTTGTCTATTGATAGTAACATAGATTATCCGATTATTTTACATGACAGTCATCAAATGAGCAGTGTGTATACAGTTTTACTAAGTGATGTACGGTATATACCCGTTATTTCAAATGAACATATGTTGATTCCGACTGTGGATGATAGTCGCCATTCCGATTTTAGATATTCACAAATGCTTATTACACCTTCTATTTTGGCGCTTGAAATGCTTTATTTGAAACTACAATTAGAATAATGGACAATTTTACATTTTTAGTAAAAA
>NZ_DBPA01000035.1:14439-21117 GCF_002300045.1 Streptococcus sp. UBA632
ATTGAGGTGAAAGAATGAATAGTAGAAACTGGTGGCAATCTGAAGTTATTTATCAAATTTACCCATGGAGTTTTCAAGATAGTAATAGTGACGGAGTTGGAGATATACAAGGAATTATTTCGCGCTTGGATTATTTAGCAGATCTAGGAATAACCTCCATTTGGATAAGTCCAATTTACCAATCTCCTATGGCAGATAATGGATATGATATCTCAGATTATTATACTATTGCTCCAGAGTTTGGAACAATCGATGATTTTAAGGATTTATTACATGAAGCTAAAAAGCGAGACATAAAAATTATTTTAGATTTAGTAGTTAATCATACCTCAGATGAACATATCTGGTTTCAGAAAGCATTAAGAGACAAAAATTCAAAATATAGAAATTACTATATTTTTAAAGAGTCTCCTACTCCTCCAACAAATTGGTGTTCGATTTTTGGAGGAAATGTCTGGGGAAAAACTCCCTGAGTTAAGAAATGAAATCTATACAATGATTAACTGGTGGTTGGACTTAGAAATTTCGGGATTTAGAGTTGATGCGATTACATTTATTAAAAAAGATCTTAAATTCCAATCTATTGAACCAGATGGAGTAGATGGATTGGCTAAGTGTACAAAAGTTAGCCGTAATCAACCGAGTATAGAAATTTTTTTGTCTGAATTACAAGAAAAATGCTTTAAGTCAAATCAAGCAGTTACCATCGCAGAAGCACCAGGTGTGGAATATGATCAACTTGATGACTTCATTGGAAAAGATGGATTCTTTTCAATGATCTTTGATTTTAAAGCTGCAGATTTGGATGTAGCAAGTGGTAGTGAGTAGTTTAAACCTATTAAATGGAAGCCTAAGGATTTATTTAATAAAATAAAAGACTCTCAGGTAGCTATTCAAAAAGTTGGCTGGGGAGCTCCTTTTATTGAAAATCATGATCAAAATAGAGCACCAAGTAAATATCTTGGGTCTCAGCAAACAAGTTCTGCTGCTCAAAAAGCTCTTGCGTTACTCTATTTCAGAAGGCTTAACTCCAGCGGAGGCGATGGATATTATAAATTATCGTAGTCGAGACAATGCTCGGACTCCTATGCAATGGGATGAATCTGAATTTGTTGGTTTTTCAAACGTTAAACCTTGGATATATATTACAGAGAGATAACAAGTTAGGAATGTGGCAAGTCAAGTTAAAACTTCATCAAGTCTTTGGCATTTTTATCAAAAATTAATCCAAATCAAAAAAAGTCCTATGCATGAAGCGTTAACGTTTGGAAAAATTGATTTTCTTGAGGATAAGGACGAAGATATTTTTATCTACAGAAGATACGATAGTCAAAATTCTTATTTTATAGTTATTAACTTTTCTGAAGATGTGAAGATTTTAGATAAGTTTAAAAATCGTATTGAAATTTTATTAGATAACGGACAAGTAAAGAGTTTTAATAATAAATAACAATTGGAAACTTATGGAGCGGTACTAATAAAGGAGAAAATCTGATGACAAATAATAAATACCATGATATAGCAAGTGAGATTTTAGAAATAGTTGGACCTGATAATATTGTATCAGCAATCCATTGTGCCACACGCTTGCGTTTAATTGTTAAAGATAAGGATAAAATAGATACAAAAGCTATTGAAAAAGTTGATGAAGTTAAAGGAACATTTTTCAATAGCGGTCAGTATCAGATTATTTTAGGGACAGGAATTGTCAATAAAGTATTTGAAGAGTTGGAGGCAATGAATGTTTCAACTATAGATAAAAGTCAGCAAGATGAGTATGTTAAGTCTCAAGAAAAAGGTATAAAAGCGTTGATGAGAACACTAGGGGATATTGTTGTACCTATAGTTCATTGGTTGGAGACTATATTGATTGCTGTTACTCAAGCAGTAATGAACATACCATTTGGAATAGGTGGTTTCTTTGTAGGAGCTACTTATCCACTAGCTGTTATTACAGGACTTCATCATATGTATGTTGTTATTGAGACCTCTTTATGAGCTAATACAGAATTCAACCAACTGATTACACTTTGTGCCATGTAGGTTTTGCCAATCTTGGTTCTTCTTTAGCTTTCTATAGTTCTGCTAAAAATGCTAAGGTAAAACAGACAGTAATGGGAGCTTTCATGTCACAATTATTCGGAGTTAGTGAACCTGTCTTGTTTGGTTTGCATTTAAGATATAATCTTAAGCCATTGTATATTATGCTTTTTTCTTCTGGACTTGGAGCAGCCATACTTTCAATTTTTCGTATTCAATCTAATTCGTATGGTTTAGCAGTAGTTCCGTCATATCTAATGTACATTTATAATAGCTATCAGTTACTTGTTTATTTTGCTGTTTCAGTTATTACTGTAGTAGTGTGCTACACGTTGACAAAATTACTTGCAATTCCAGATGAAATTTTAGTGGAAGACGAATAATTATTTTTAAAGAACTGCATCCTAGTATGAGGTTTTATATCTGAATACTAGGGTGCATTTAAAATGTTATAGATTCATTTTAGGTAGTTATGTAGAATCCCAATCCAAACATGGATGACAATAGTTGTATTTTTGCTTGCACTGTTGAATGTATATCTAGAACCTTTTTTACTGGTTTTAGAATGGTAAAAACATCACTATTTTATACAAAAAACTTTAAAAAGCCTCTAAAATATGATAAACTAAACTGTATATAAAATTTTAAGGAGAAATGACTTCATGTCTGTATCATTTGAAAACAAAGCCACTAACCGTGGTGTGATTACATTCACAATTGGTCAAGACAAAATCAAACCAGCTCTTGACAAAGCATTCAATAAAATTAAGAAAGATTTGAACGCACCTGGATTCCGTAAAGGACACATGCCACGTGCCGTATTCAACCAAAAATTTGGTGAAGAAGCTCTTTACGAAGATGCTTTGAACGCTATTCTTCCAGAAGCATACGAAGCAGCTGTTGCTGAACTTAGCCTTGACGTTGTTGCTCAACCAAAAATTGACATCAAATCAATGGAAAAAGGTCAAGAATGGACTTTGACTGCAGAAGTTGTTACAAAACCAGAAGTGAAACTTGGTGCTTACAAAGACCTTGAAGTTTCAGTTGACGCTACAAAAGAAGTTACTGATGCTGAAGTAGATGAAAAAGTAGAACGCGAACGCAACAACCTTGCTGAATTGGTTGTTAAAGACGACGCTGCAGAACTTGGTGACACTGTTGTTATCGACTTCGTTGGTTCAGTTGACGGTGTTGAATTTGACGGTGGTAAAGGCGAAAACTTCTCACTTGAACTTGGTTCAGGTCAATTCATCCCAGGTTTCGAAGACCAATTAGTTGGTGCTAAAGCTGGTGAAACTGTTGAAGTTAACGTAACATTCCCAGAAAACTACCAAGCTGAGGACCTTGCTGGTAAAGACGCTAAATTCGTGACAACTATCCACGAAGTAAAAGCAAAAGAAGTACCAGCTCTTGACGATGAATTGGCTAAAGATATCGACGAAGAAGTGGAAACACTTGACGAATTGAAAGCTAAATACCGTAAAGAACTTGAATCAGCTAAAGAAATTGCTTACGATGACGCTGTTGAAGCTGCTGCCATTGAATTGGCTGTTGAAAACGCAGAAATCGTTGAATTGCCAGAAGAAATGGTTCATGACGAAGTACACCGTGCAATGAACGAATTCATGGGCAACATGCAACGCCAAGGTATCTCTCCAGAAATGTACTACCAATTGACAGGTACATCTGAAGAAGATCTTCACAAACAATACGAAGCAGACGCTGACAAACGCGTTAAAACAAACCTTGTTATCGAAGCAATCGCTAAAGCTGAAGGATTTGAAGCTAGCGACGAAGAAATCGAAAAAGAAATCAACGATTTGGCTTCAGAATACAACATGGAAGTGGAACAAGTTCGTCACCTTCTTTCACCTGAAATGCTTAAACATGATATCGCAATGAAAAAAGCGGTTGATGTTATCACAAGCTCAGTTAAAGTGAAATAAGCTTACTGATACGAACCATTCAAGTCAAGTAATCTTGTATTACTTGACTTTTTATTATTTTTGCTGAAAAATCTTTTGACGAATACCTAAAATTAGCGTAAAATAAAGAGTGACAAATTTTAGACAATAGGTTTTTTGTAGCTACTGGCTCATATCCTAAAATAAATAAGGAGAATTACCTTGGAATTAGAAGTATTTGCTGGACAAGAAAAAAATGAACTCTCAATGGTTGAAGTAGCTCGTGCTATTTTAGAAGAGCGTGGCCGTGATCATGAGATGTACTTCAGCGATCTTGTGAACGAGATTCAAAATTACCTCGAAAAATCAGACGCAGATATTCGTGAAGCGTTACCTTACTTTTATTCTGCATTAAATGTGGATGGTAGTTTTATTCCACTTGGGGATAACAAATGGGGCCTTCGTTCATGGTATGCTATTGATGAGATTGACGAAGAAATCATCACTCTTGAAGAAGATGAAAACGGAGAACCAAAACGCAAGAGAAAACGTGTCAATGCCTTCATGGATGGTGATGAAAATGCTATTGACTACTCAGACGATGATCCAGAAGATGAAGATTTCACACCAAAATTAGCTGATATGGAATACGACGAAGAAAATCCAGATGATGAAAAATCAGAAGTGGAATCTTACGATTCAGAAATCAACGAAATCATCCCTGATGATGAATTAGACGAAGACGTTGACATCAACGAAGAAGATGATGATGACGACGATGATGATTTGGACGAGGAAGAATAAGTTTTTCGAAAACAATCAGATCATTATGGTTATCGTTTGACAATTTATCAAAGATAACATATAATGTTAATCGGGCACCTCTTTTTGATTTGAGAGGTCATGTAAAAGCTCCCTAACTTTTAGGGGGCTGTTTTTGTTTTTTTAAAATAGTTGTCTATGTGCGTTGGAACCCCATTCCGACAAGGCTACCCAAACGCTAATTATAAGTGATGCGATTTTATTCAAGCACTTATCATTTTATTTTTAAAGGAGTTTTTTAATGACGAAGTATATTTTTGTTACTGGTGGTGTGGTGTCTTCTATTGGTAAAGGTATTGTCGCTGCAAGTCTTGGTCGTTTATTGAAAAATCGCGGGCTTAAGGTAACCATCCAAAAATTTGACCCTTACATTAATATTGACCCAGGGACAATGAGTCCTTACCAACACGGTGAAGTTTACGTGACTGATGATGGGGCTGAAACAGACCTTGACCTTGGTCACTACGAACGTTTTATTGATATTAACCTTAACAAGTATTCGAATGTTACAACTGGTAAAATTTATAGCGAAGTGCTTCGAAAAGAACGTAAAGGGGAATACCTTGGAGCAACTGTTCAGGTTATTCCACATATCACAGACGCGTTGAAAGAAAAAATTAAACGTGCTGCAGCTACGACAGATTCTGATGTTATTATCACTGAAGTTGGTGGTACTGTTGGTGATATTGAAAGCCTTCCTTTCCTTGAAGCATTGCGCCAAATGAAGGCAGACGTTGGTTCTGACAATGTGATGTACATTCACACAACCTTGTTACCTTACTTGAAGGCAGCTGGTGAAATGAAAACCAAACCAACTCAACACTCTGTAAAAGAGTTGCGTGGATTAGGGATTCAACCAAATATGTTGGTTATCCGTACAGAAAAACCAGCTGGGCAAGGCATTAAAAACAAATTGGCTCAATTCTGTGACGTGGCTCCAGAAGCTGTTATTGAATCACTTGATGTGGATCATATTTACCAAATTCCACTCAATATGCAAGCTCAAAACATGGACCAAATCGTATGTGACCACTTGAAATTGGATGTGCCAAAAGCGGATATGTCAGAATGGTCTGCAATGGTTGATAAGATTATGAATCTTAAAAACTCAACACGAATTGCCCTTGTTGGGAAATACGTTGAATTGCCAGATGCTTACCTTTCAGTTGTTGAAGCTCTTAAACACTCAGGTTACATCAACGATACAGCTATCGACCTCAAATGGGTTAACGCCAATGATTTGACAGCTAAAAATGCTGAAGAAATGCTTGGCGATGTTGATGGTATCATTGTTCCTGGTGGATTTGGTCAACGTGGTACAGAAGGTAAGATTGAAGCTATCCGCTATGCGCGTGAAAATGACGTGCCAATGCTTGGTATCTGTCTTGGTATGCAATTGACTTGTGTGGAATTTGCCCGTAACGTCTTGCATTTAGAAGGGGCTAACTCAGCCGAACTTGATCCTGATACAAAATACCCAATCATCGATATCATGCGTGATCAAATCGATATTGAAGACATGGGTGGAACACTCCGTCTAGGACTTTACCCATGTAAATTGAAACCAGGTTCACGTGCAGCACAAGCTTATAATAACCAAGAAGTGGTGCAACGCCGTCACCGTCACCGTTACGAATTCAACACGAAATTCCGTGACCAATTTGAAGAAGCTGGCTTTGTCTTTTCAGGTGTGTCACCAGATAACCGCTTGATGGAAGTGGTTGAATTGCCAGAGAAGAAATTCTTCGTAGCTGCTCAATACCACCCAGAACTTCAAAGCCGTCCAAACCGTCCAGAAGAACTCTACACTGCTTTTGTGACAGCGGCAATCGAAAATAGCAAATAATAAATCAAAGATTCTTCAAGCAAGTGCTTAGAGAATCTTTTTTTATGAAAGTTCTATAATGAAGTT
>NZ_DBPA01000043.1:0-26735 GCF_002300045.1 Streptococcus sp. UBA632
CATAATATTGAAAAAGTTCCTAAACCTCTAAAATAGCAAACCAATCACGAACTACTGTCTCTTTTTTTAACTTCTGATTTCTAGCATATATGACAAATAAAAGTATTGCAAAAAAAGATTAGACAAGCAAAAAATTTGTTCAGGTGAACTGGGAATAATACTAATCTTTTCTAATAAAGAGCGACTCAAACCATTATTGATAATATATTTAGTCGCTGCTAAATAAACCGAACTATAAAATAAAACAGCTAAAAAATTAATGATAATCAGAATAAATTTAGCCAAATCAATATTTCTTAGACTTTTCATCACTGCCATCCTGTTAAGTCAAAATTACATACAGTCTCACTAGTCATAAATTCAACAGGAATAATAATCTCCTTATCCACTGACCTTTGTTTAAGTAAAGAATATCCTGTCTGTATAGCTCTTTTCCCCATGGTCAAAGGGGATTGGGCTACTGTTGCTTGAATTGAATTTGTTGTAGCTAATAGGTTCTTCATATCAGGGGAACCATCAACACCGTAGATTTTTATTGGAGTGCCTATATGTTTATTTTCAATTGCTGCTAGAGCACCGATAGCTACTTGATCATTAAGTGCCATTACTGTATCAAATTCCATACCTGAAGTAATTACAGATTCTACTTGCGGCATAGCAATTTCTGTTTGTCCTAAACAATCTCTTCGTTCAATCACTTGATAAGCGTCATTTCCTTCTATTGTATCTAAAAATCCATTGATACGTTCCACGGCAGATACCGCATCATTGTGCTCTAGTAACAAAATCTTAGCGTTAGATTTTATCTGCATTAAATTTTGAGCACATAGAACACCAGCTTGATAATTATCTGATACAATGGTCGTATCTACTGAAGAATCGTCTGATAATTGACTATCTACAACAACGATTTTAATACCGGCTTTTTTAGCATCCTTTAAAGCTTTTATCAATTTTGGACTATTAGCGCTAACAGGATTGATAATAATGATATCAACTTCTTTTTGGATAAATGAGTCAATTTGTTGTTTTTGTTTATCTACATCTAGAGCGGGATCTCTAGTGTACAAAATATCATTATTCTCTTTAACAACCTTTTCAATTTCGTTGTTTAATACCTTATAAAAATCATTATTCATCGTCATATAGGTGGCACCAATTTTGATGCGACTCGAATTTGAGGGAAATATTTTATAATTTAAATAAGAGCCAATTACTATCAAAAAACCAAAGATGGCGCTCACTAAAATACCTAAATTTTTTTGTTTTTTCATTCTATACCTTTTCAATAATCTCTGAAAAACCAATAATTATTTTATCTTAATTATAACATTTTTAAATTGTATATACAATTCAGTCAAAAAGTATAGATAACACTTAAACTTCAACTATCATCCAACAAAAAACAGCCCAAGTCAAAAACTTGAACTGTTTCATATTAAAACGGGAGTTCCTCTTCTTCTAGTACGAGGTCGGCTAGGTTGTTTGGGGTGTTGTTTTCTCGCATGGCACGTTTGGTGCGGCTTTCTAGTTACTGGAAAGAATGACATAGGACTTCGGTCACGTACTGCGTCTGTCCATTTTTATCGTATTTGCGTGTGCGAAGTTCGCCATCGACTGATATGAGGCTACCTTTTCCCGCGTAAGACGTTAGGGTTTCTGCCAAACGTCCCCAAACCACAAGGGAAATAAAATCCGCATCACGTTCCCCATTTTGCGATTTAAATCGTCTATTAACTGCCAAAGTCACGCGTGTGACTGATTTATCGTTTGGTGTTGTCACCAGCTCTGGTTGTACAGTCAGGCGACCAATCATAATAACTTTATTGTACATAAGCTTCCTCCTATCTTATTATTCGAAAAACAAGAGAAAAAAGAGCTGGAAACTCCAACTCCTTTCATTACTATTGAGCTTTCCAGTGTTTTTCTGGATCAAAGGCTTCGCCAACCACTGCTGTATCATCCAATTCAATGATCCCACGTTTTTGTGGCGCATTTGGAAGAGCCAATTCACGAGGTGAGCACATCATCCCAAAACTCTTTTCACCGCGAAGGGCACCTGGGAAAATCAAACTACCGTTTGGCATCATTGCACCTGGAAGAGCAACAATAGTTTTTAAGCCAACTGCTGCATTTGGCGCTCCTGCAACAATTTGAACGGTTTTATCATCTGAGATTTTCACTTGGCAAATATTCAAGTGGTCACTGTCTGAATGAGCAGCCATTTCTTTGATTTGACCAACGACAAATTTTGGTGATGGGTCATTTTCCAATTGCTCGCTGAAGTCTTCTTTTGTCAATTCAGCGTTAAGGGTTGCCACATCTTGGTCAGACAAGGTCACTTGACCCTTACCACTAATCGCAATCAAGCTTGACACATCAAAAATATTCCAAGCAACTGTTTCACCATTTTTTTCAAGAAATACGCGTGATACCTTGCCTTTGCGTTCGTAATCAAGCTTAGCACCCTTGCTATCTTTGACAATCACCATAAGGACATCACCGACGTGTTCTTTGTTGTACGTAAAAATCATTTTCTCTCCTATTTCAATTCAGCTAAAAAGCTGTTAATTTCTGCTCTGGTTTTGCGTAATTTGTTGACTAAACGCCCGATTTCTTTGCCATTTTCGGTCACTACAAAACTTGGAATACCAAAAATATCCCAGCGTTGTGCGACTTCCATAAATTCGTCACGATCAACACGGACAAAGGTAAATTCAGGATTTTCAGTTTCAATCTCTGGCATGACAGGATAGATAAATTGGCAATCTGGGCACCAATTTGCCGTAAAAAAGAAAACCACTTTGCCAGGTTTTTCCAAATAAGTCGCCATTTCTTCATAAGACGCTGGACTAATCATTTTTTCTCCTCCACATAGCTAATGTCACCCCTTTGGTGAACAAATCGAAAAGTACGACCATCTGTCAGGACAACACCACCTGTCGTTGTTGTTTTGTCAGACTCAAAATGATTCACATAAAGAACCAAAATAGAACCAAGCTGACTAAAACAATCACGCACTTCTCTTTTAACTCTTTCTTGCCGTTTCTTTTCCTGTTGCTTGCTTAACATTGTGCTAAAGGCGATAAGACCAGTCACTCCCACCACACTAGAGCCCAAAAGGAAACTGCTTTTTTTACTTATCATACGCTTTATTTTACCATTTTTATGCTAAAATAGAAAATATAGAATCGAGGTTTTTATGTCAGAATTATTTTCTAAAATAAAAGAAGTTACAGAACTTGATGGTATTGCAGGCTATGAGTACAACGTTCGAGACTTTTTACGTTCGAAAATCACGCCACTAGTTGATGACGTGCAAACAGATGGTCTGGGCGGTATTTTTGGAATCAAAAACTCTGATGCCAAAGAGGCTCCACGTATCATGGTGGCCTCTCACATGGACGAAGTCGGTTTTATGGTGAGCGACATCAAAGCAGATGGGACAATGCGTGCCGTGGGTATCGGCGGCTGGAACCCTTTGGTTTTGAGTTCGCAACGTTTTACCCTTTACACTCGTGAAGGTCGTGCCATTCCAGTTGTATCTGGTTCTGTTCCACCACATTTTCTTCGTGGGGCAAATGGCTCTGCATCACTTCCAAAAATCGATGACATTATTTTTGATGCTGGATTTGCAGACAAGGCAGAAGCAGAAAGCTTTGGTGTCCTTCCTGGTGATATCATTGTACCAAAATCAGAAACCGTCCTTACGGCTAACCAAAAAAATGTGATTTCTAAAGCTTGGGATAATCGCTTTGGTATTTTAATGATGACTGAATTGCTCGAAAGCCTTAAAGGAAAACGCTTGGACAACACCCTTATCGCTGGGGCAAATGTTCAAGAAGAAGTTGGGCTGCGTGGGGCACACGTGTCAACAACCAAATTCAAACCTGAACTCTTCTTTGCCGTTGATTGTTCACCTGCGGGAGATATTTATGGCAACCAAGGTACAATTGGCGACGGAACCCTTTTCCGTTTCTACGACCCAGGCCACATCATGCTAAAAAATATGCGTGATTTCCTTTTGACAACTGCCGAAGAAGCTGGTATCAAATACCAATATTATCCTTCTAAAGGGGGAACAGACGCTGGTGCTGCCCACCTTCAAAATGAGGGTATCCCATCAACAACTATCGGTGTTTGTGCCCGTTACATTCACTCACACCAAACCCTTTACGCTATGGATGACTTCTTACAAGCCCAAGCCTTCTTACAAGCTATTGTTAACAAATTAGACCGCTCAACTGTTGATTTAATCAAAAATTATTAGAGAGGAATGAAGGAAGCATGAAAATTGGATTTATCGGAGTTGGTAAAATGGCCTCTGCCATTATCAACGGACTCAAGACAACATCGCATGACATTATCATTTCAGGGTCATCACTAGCTCGCTCACGCGAAATAGCTGAGCAGCTAAATGTAACGGCAGCACCATCACACCAAGAACTCATTGACCAAGTGGATTTGGTTGTCCTTGGTATCAAGCCACAAATGTTTGAACCTGTTCTTTCCGAACTTCATTTTCATCAACCTATTCTATCAATGGCTGCAGGTGTCACCTTGGAGCGTCTTGGCAAATTAACAAGCCCTGAACTGCCCTTGATTCGCATCATGCCAAATATCAACGCACAAATTTTAAAAAGTACAACGGCTATTTGCATCAATGAACACGTTTCTGAAGAACTGCTCACAAGCGCTAAAGAAATCACGGACAGTTTTGGTACAACATTTGACATACCAGAAAAAGATTTCGACACCTTTACAGCCCTTGCTGGTTCTAGTCCAGCCTACATTTACCTATTTATCGAAGCGCTCGCCAAAGCGGGTGTCAAATACGGTATTCCAAAGGGAAAATCATTAGAAATTGTCACACAAACGGTCCTAGCCAGCGCTGAAAATTTGCTGCAAGGGGCTGATAGCCCACACGATTTGATTGATAAAATCTCAAGTCCTGGTGGTACAACTATCGCAGGATTGCTTGACCTTGAAAAAACAGGTTTAACAGCTAGCGTCATCTCTAGCATTGATGCCACAATTGATAAAGCCAAAAACTTATAATAGTCAAAAAGCTGAGCGAAAGCCCAGCTTTTTTTATAACAATAACATGAAAAGCACACCCAAAGCATTGTTAATAAAATGAACAGCTATCGTGTACTCGAGCTTTTGCGTACGGTGATAAATGAGAGCGAGAACCAACCCCATACCGCCATAAATAATCCAACTTCCAAGGTCAGTCGGCATGTGCAACAAGCCAAACAAGAAAGAACTTAACAAAACACCAAGGTAAGAATTGTTAAAGACCTTTCCTAAAATCAGCCCTCGCATGACCGTTTCTTCCACAATCGGTGCAGTAATCACCGTCAACGTAATTAGCAATATTGGCGACATACCAACTTGCTCAATCGCTGCTTGATTGCCTGTATTGGCGTCAAGGCCTTTTTCCAAAACCAAAATGACACCACCAATATATTTGACAACCGTCAAGGCCGTAAAGCCAATAAGAATGATTTTCCAAGCCTGCCAGGTTTTTAAATCCTCCAACTGTTTCAAAAAACCAACACGCCTAGCAACGTAAATCGTAAAAATTGACACCACCAGCAAAGCCAAAGTAATTCCCAAAGTTTGGTTGAATGGTTGGTTAGCTCTAATAAAAACCGTTGGCAATTGTTCTAAAAAAATCAGAGCAAAAGCCAAGAAAAAATAACCCACGGCCGTTACAAATCGTTTCATTTCATCATCTCTCCTAACATCCTGTTTCGTACTATTGTAAACAAAATCCAGCCCAAAAACAATCCAAACAACTGCAAAAAAGCTGACCCAAATGGGCCAGCTTTAATGGTCTTATCATATTTAATAATTGATAACTTCGTTAGTTGCGTTTTTAAAACGCTCAACATCACGCGCAATCACGAGTTCCTCATCTGTTGGGATGACCATAACTTTCACGCGTGCTTGATCCGTTGAAATCACGCCATAAGCACCTGGTACATTCTTAGCAGGATCAATATCCACACCAAACCAAGTCATGCCAGCAATAATATCCTCACGCACGACATCTGAATTTTCACCAATACCAGCCGTAAAGATAACTGCATCTGCGCCATTTAACACAGCAAAGTACTGCGCAATGTATTTTCGCAAACGGTCGATATACATATCATAAGCTAACTCGCAATTAGCATCTCCAGCTTCTTTGCCAGCAAGAATATCACGCATATCACTTGATTTTTCAGAAACACCAAGAAGCCCTGACTGACGGTTTAGCACTGTTCGAATGTCGTCAGACGTATTGAGTTCAGGATCTGAATCCATTAAGAAAGCAATCACACCAGGATCAATACTTCCTGAACGTGTCCCCATCATGGTACCACCAAGCGGTGTCAAGCCCATTGACGTATCAACCGATTGACCGCCCTTAACCGCAGTAACTGAAACCCCATTACCAATGTGGCAAGTAATCAATTTCAACTCTTCCAATGGTTTTCCAAGGACTTTGGCAGCTTCTTGGGCGACGTATTGATGACTAGTCCCGTGTGCTCCATATTTACGTACCTTGTATTCTTTGTAGTAGCGGTTCGCAATTGGGTAGCGATAAGCGACTTTTGGCATTGATGTGTGAAAAGCCGTATCAAAAACAACGACACTGGTAATATCTGGCAAAAGCTCTTTAAAGGCTTTGATACCAAGGACTGCTCCAGGGTTGTGTAGAGGAGCCAAAGTTGACAACCCTTCCACTTTTTGAATGACATCATCCGTCACCAATGCAGACTCTTTAAAATATTCGCCACCAGCCACAACACGATGTCCGACACCGTCAATTTCGTCATAGCCTGTGATAATAGCCATCAAAATCAAATTATCCAACAAAATTTTAACAGCTGCCGTATGGTCTGGAATATCTCTTGTTTCTGAATGAGTTTTCCCTTTGAATTTAACCGTAGAAATCCCACAAGAAAGACCAATACGCTCAACTAACCCTTTTGCAATAACCTCTTCTTCTGGCATATTGTATAATTGCCATTTTAGACTTGAGCTTCCTGCATTGATAGAAATCGTTTTTGCCATAACTTTACCTCTAAAGCGCTTTCTTAATATAACTCATTCTATCATATTTTTTTAGAAAAGCCTATTGTCTTTTTTCCAATTTTGAAATTCTTTTACAAAATCTTCCAAAACAGCTTGTTCTTTCAAATCTACCAAGGGGTAAACAAAAGTTTCCACTGGATGAGTGGATTGTTTTTTGAAAACAAAGATGGACTTGGTGCTGGCTGCACTACCAAATAAGGTTTCAGGCAAGGTAATGACCGCAATCACATCTGCATAGCCTTTTAACCACTCTTTAAGCAAATCACTCTGTGGACTTGTCAACAAATCAGACGGTGCTAAAAAGATAGCCAAACCATCTTTTTTCAGGTATTTCAAAGATTGCTCCATTAACAAATGGTGAGCGTAGGTGTGTTCTTTGCTGCTAGCCACTTGGTAACGTTTAGCAATGGCATCATTAGGATAAAAACCGACTGGTAAATCACTAATAATCACATCGCTTTCTTTTAAAATTTGTGGGCGTACAGCATCCTCTTGGATAAACTGAGCAGATGAGCCCATCACTTCAGCGATACTAGCAGATAAATCAATCAATAAATCATCCACTTCAATACCAAGATAGTTCAGGGTTTTGGAACTGTTTGTTAATAAAGTTTCAGCCAAATTTCCCGTTCCACTACCGATTTCTAACACATCAACCGTATCAGGGGCTGTTAAGCTTTCTACTAAAAATAGTAAGATAAATCCCACGCTATCTGGTGTGAATTGGTGATTGGCTTGTAATTGCTCGGTTTGAGCTGCCTTAATGAAAATAAATTGAAAGGCTCTACGCCACTCTTCCTGACTTAATTGCAATTGACGTAGTTTGTCATTATTTGCAGCTACTTCCTCACTTGCACCTTCTTCTCCAAGATAAAACGAGTTTTGTTCAATCAGGGCATCGTAAAGATGTGTTTTCAACTCATTTTCAATCAATTGGATATTTTCTAAAATGAAATCGTAGGCTTGTTCGATTTTTTCAAAATTCATAGCTTCCTCCGCACGTTTTATCATATCAAAAAATAAGAAAAATGGGAAGAAGTCACCTTTTTCAAAAAAAGTCACTAATCATTTTCATCATTTCTGTGAAATTGGTATTGAAATTCTTTCTGATTGGCTAAGGTGACGGTGATATGAATATGCTGACCTTGAATGTGATATTGAGCCTTGCCTTTGTCAAAATGCATTTGTCCTGAATGTTCCTTGGCAAACTTATCCACTACTTTTGCCATCAGATAAGCCTGACTTGAGGCTCGCTGCGCTTGGTGTTTTTGCTCAACTGCTACCACGCGCCCCAAATAAAACTGCAAAACCAAGGCAAATACAGCTACCATGAGCAAAGAATACAGCAAAATACCAGCCTTAACCTTCCGTCTTAAAAGTGTAAACAAATTCTCTCTCCATACGATTTTTGAAGCCAAGTTTGATCGTTACTTGCTGACCGTCTTGTGATATGCTCGATGATTGCAAGCCAAAAAGCATGGGTTGGTAACCACGACCAGAAGCGTTTGTTTTGCGAAAATCATGGCTGTTAGATTGACCAAAAGCTAGGTGCTGATTGGCTTTAGTGACATACAGTTTATTAGATGCTACTCTGTCTAATTGGCACCCCTCTAGTTCCGAGCGTAATTGCTGGGAAAATAAAAGCCACTCTTCTTCCTGATTGTTGGATAGGTAGTGGATATTGGCTTTGACCGAACATGCTAAACCGTCATAAACCAAGACCGTTCCTGCGATAACCAGCAACGCCACCAAGCATTCTAAAAGGGTGAATGCTTTTAGTCTAGTCTTTTTTAATGTGTAATATCCGTTTTTTTCCTTCATAAACTAAAAGCTCACCTTCTTGTTCTACAATGCTGACCTCAACCCCATTGATTGCCAAATGACCTTGTTCTGTTTGAATCGCCATTGTTGCCACATTTAATACTGCTTGTTGGTGCAGGCTTGCTTGCATCTGTTGCCTGCTTTTGGTGACTTCTCCCAAAACAAGACTGGTAATGGTCGCCATTAAGCCCAAGGCAACTAAACTCTCAAGGAGTATGTAGGCGGCTACTCTCTGTTTTTTTATATTTACCACTCCCTAAATACAATTGATAATAAATCTCTTTGTCTTGTAATTGAAAAACAACCTTGCCCAAAGATGAATTGCCCCCTTCCTTGCTCAATACAATCTGCTCGGTATCTCCCACTTTTACCTGACGTGGAAGGCTCACCTTAGACACGCCATTTGAAATCGCATCTTCTGAAATAGTCAAAGTCATTGCTCTTTGGTTAACGTTGGCTAGCGTTTGCGTATCGCGATAAAGATTTTCAAACGATAAAAAGAACAAGGTTTCTTCCACACTTTGAAAAATACCGTTTAGCGAACCCGACAAACTCATGACCATAAAACACGTTATGCCCAAAGTCACCAAGGATTCCAAAATGGTAAAAGCTGGAACACCTTTATTGCTTAGTTTTGCGATAGGTTTCGGCTTGATCATCTGTAATATAACCCGCTTTAACAAGTTGTTCAATGCTTGGTTTCTCACCTTCTTTGAGTTCATAAAGCGATAGCTGACTTTCTACCACCTTGACCACTGCCTTGTTACCTTTTTCACGCACCGCATCTTTTTGATTGCTTAAATTTGGTACAAAAAGCAACATCAAAACGCTAATAATAAGCAAAACAATTAACATTTCCACCAGAGTGAATCCACGAACAGTCTTTCTACGCCATTTAGCTAATCTATTTTTCATTAAAAATACCCTCCCATATTTTGATACATTGGCAACAACATCGCTACGTAAATCAAGACAATCACCAAAGCCACAAAGATAAAGACTAGCGGTTGAATCAACTGGGTTGCTTGGTTCATTTTGCCAAAGAAACGTTGCCAGGTTTCCTCGGCGTAAATGTCTAATTCACTGCCTAATTTTGATTTGATTTCACCGTACTCAATCATCAGTCCTAGTTCTGTCAGAAAAAAAGGATAATCCAATACTTTTTGATGAAAGGCTTGCCCTGACAGTAAAGCTTCTTGCATATCTTGCCCAATTTCTTGAAACAAGCGTGATTTTTGTTGCTGCATAATCGCCACAATGTCAATCAACTCAACACCTTGACCGATGAGATTGCCCCATTCCCGTGCGTAATAAGCCGTCAAATACAACCGAATGGTATTTCCAATAAAAGGAAGGCGACTGAGTTGACTGTACACCCGAATGCGAGGCAAGCGTTTTTGGTAAAGATAAAGCGCAAGAACCACGAGCGTAATCATCACAGTTCCCACTAAAAACAGCAGGGGAAAATGCTGAATCAACTGAGTGGCTAGATTGCTACCTTCCAGTTGTGGCAATAAATAATGATTTAGCCCCACCATAATCAACACAAGGAAGCCAAGTAACATGACAGGGTAGGTCATAACCTCGAGCAATTTCTTTCTCACGGCACCCATGCTAGTTAGATAGGCATCAATTTTTACAAGGCTCCTTTGACTATTGCCGTGAATATCCGCCAAAGCCATCTGCGTTACAATCGTATCAGAGAAACCTAGCTGGGACATCATGAGCGATAGATTACCTCCAGCCAATAAGCTATTTTGCATCACATCGATATAATCAGCCTCCAGCAGCTGACTACGTCTTAGAAAGGACAGAATTTCCGACAAATGAAATCCACTATGAAACAAATTATTAAATAACTGAATGAGTTTTCGTTGTTTGCTAAAGGGTAATTTTTTCAATGGCCGCTTGTTCTTTGGAAAGATGTCCTTGTGCAACCAACTGGTCCATTTTTTGATTCCAGTTGCTTGGCTGGTGCTCTTTAAATCTATCTTTTGCAACATCTATCACACCTCCTCCCCCAATTAACCGTTGGTAAACCACTGCGTGCAGACTATTCTCCAACTCTTGCTGACTGATACCTAATTCCAATAAACGCGCATAAACACCTGAAATGCTTTTAGCATGAATGGTCGAAAATACCACAGCTCCTGTTAAACTGGCCCTAATAACCGCGTGTGCCGTATCGCTATCACGAATTTCTCCGATAATGAGAATATCTGGTCGATGCCGCAAGGACAATTTGATCAGCTCATCGTAAGTCATGCCTATTTCATCGTTTAATTGCAGCTGCAACATATTATCCTGCTGAATTTCCACAGGATCTTCGATGGTAATGACTTGTTTATCTGGAAATTTTTCCTGAACCAACTGATACATCAGCGTGGTTTTTCCACTACCAACTGGACCTGAAAAGAGATAAAGTCCCCTACCATTGACAACAGATAAAGCTTCCTCTAGCCCATCAAACCAATAATGGAGAGATTTTTGACCATAATAAAGCAAACGAATTACCAAACTCTCTCGACCGCGGTAGTCCCCGACACTTGATAAACGTAGCGAGATTTGCTCATCTTCTGCAAAGGTGTAGTCGCACGAACCTAGTTGGCTACGACGCTTTTCCCCAACGTCTATGCCTGCGACAAATTTAAAATGGCTAATCAGGTTAGTCATTTTGTCAGCATCAAAGCAATCTATCAATTCCTTGTCATTACCTAGCCGATAATAGACTTCATAGCGGTTTTGCCTAGGTAGGATATAAATATCTTGAGCAGCTTTAGCGACCGCATTTGCTATGATAGCTTTTGCTAAATCTTGAATCATAAAAACCTCCTCATCTCATTATTCGAAAAAAGAAAGGTATCATGGCCATTTAGCCAAAAACAAAAAAGATAGCTAAGCTACCTTCTTCGTTTATATAAAGAATAAGCATTGCCTACTCCATTAAATACATTTAGTAAGACAATGCCTCTTTTGATAACTCACGACCATCTTCGAGTATAACAATGGAATGGTACTGTTGCAAGTAGCTGCCACACATCTCACACCAGCGTTGGTCCTCTTGGTTCCAAAAAGCTGCTTGAAAATTGTCATGGCATTTACAACTTGGTAAATATGATTTGAGTGTTTGGCATTCTTGTTGGTAAAAAGCACGTGCTTCTTCAAAATCATCAAAGCATTTTGTTTCTATGATGTCTTCCTGCCAATTTTCCAATGACCACCAGGGTTCCCAGTCGCCATATATTTTTACAACTTGATACATTTACCTCACTTCCTTTTAAGATTTATTATATAAAAATTAACGCTATTTTAAAAAATTTTTGCTTATTTATCATGATTACAAAAAAAGAGAGAACGAATCGTTCTCTCTTTTGGGTTTTATTCAGCACTTGTGATGATTTCTTCTTCCACCACAACATCTACTTCTTCAGTAGGTTCAAGCTCATTAACAGCTTGTGGTTCTATATTGCGGTAACGTGCCATACCTGTACCAGCTGGGATAATCTTACCGATGATAACATTTTCTTTAAGACCAAGAAGATGATCTTTCTTACCACGTATAGCGGCATCTGTAAGAACACGAGTTGTTTCTTGGAATGATGCTGCTGACAAGAATGAATTTGTTTCAAGGGAAGCTTTGGTAATACCCATCAAGACTGGACGTGATGTCGCAGGAATACCACCAGCAATAACGATATCTTTGTTGGCATCTGTAAAGTCTGAGATGTCCATCAAAGTACCTGGAAGCAATTCTGTATCACCTGGATCCATGATACGAACTTTACGAAGCATTTGGCGAACCATTACTTCGACGTGTTTGTCACCGATTTCTACCCCTTGGCTACGGTAAACTTTTTGTACCTCAGCAAGAAGGTAGGTTTCAACTGACAAGGTGTCACGAACTTCAAGCAAGCGTTTTGGTTGGATAGAACCTTCAGTCAATGGGGCACCACGGTGTACTTCGTCACCGACAGCTACTTTCATGCGAGCTGTAAATGGTACCACGTATTCACCTGTACCTGTTTTACCTTGTACAAAGACTTTCTTCGTACGTGTTGCGGCATCTTCTTCGATGTCAACAACAGTACCCTTAACTTCTGTGATGACCGCTTCCCCTTTAGGATTACGGGCTTCAAAGATTTCTTGGATACGAGGAAGACCTTGTGTGATGTCGGTATTTGACGCTACACCACCCGTGTGGAAGGTACGCATAGTCAACTGTGTACCAGGTTCACCGATAGATTGAGCGGCGATTGTACCAACAGCTTCACCAACTTCAACGGCATCGCCTGTCGCAAGGTTGATACCATAACAGTGGCGGCAAACACCGTGGCGAGTATTACATGTAAATACTGAACGGATGGTTACTTCTTCAACACCAGCTTTAACAATAGTAGCAGCCAAGTCTTCTGTGATTAAAACATCAGGACCAACAATGACTTCGCCTGTTTCTGGGTGTTTAACAGATTTCTTAGTGTAACGACCAACAAGACGTTCTTCAAGTGTTTCTGTCACTTCTTTTCCGTCTGTAATGGCGCTGATTACAAGACCACGGTCAGTTCCACAGTCGTCTTCACGAATGATAACGTCTTGGGCAACGTCAACCAAACGACGTGTCAAGTATCCAGAGTCAGCAGTCTTAAGGGCTGTATCAGTCATACCTTTACGCGCACCGTGAGTTGAGAAGAACATTTCCAAAACAGACAAACCTTCACGGAAGTTAGATAGGATAGGCAATTCCATGATACGTCCGTTCGGAGCGGCCATCAAACCACGCATACCGGCAAGTTGTGAGAAGTTAGAGATATTACCACGGGCTCCTGAGTCCATCATCATAACGATTGGGTTCTTAGGATCTTGTGTTTCAATCAGACGTTGTTCCAACTCTTCTTTTGCTTCACGCCAAGTTGTCGTAACCGCAACATAACGTTCATCGTCAGTGATAAGACCACGACGGAAGGCTTTGTTAATTTGTTCAACTTTCGCGTGAGCGGCATTGATGATTTCTTGTTTGTTATCAATAACTGGGATATCGGCAATACCCACTGTCAAACCAGCAAGGGTTGAGTGGTAGTAACCGAGGTCTTTCAAACGGTCAAGGAAAGCAGATGTTTCTGTTGTACGGAAACGTTTGAAGATTTCAGCAATGATATTTCCAAGATTTTTCTTCTTGAATGGAATGTTTGTTTCAAGGTTATCAATGACAGATTGGATTTCTTGACCTGGTGCCAAAAAGTATTTATCTGGTGTTTTTTCAGTCAAGTTAGCGTTGTTTGGCTCTTGAAGGTATGGTAGATCATCAGGCATGATAGCGTTGAAGAGGATTTTACCAACTGTTGTCACCATGATTTTATGTCTTTGTTCATCTGTCCATGGTTTGTTTGGCATACTATCAACAGCGATACCAACACGTGAATGCAAGTGAACATAACCATTGCGGTAAGCCATAATCGCTTCGTCACGGTCTTTAAAGACCATACCTTCCCCTTCACGACCTGGATCTTCCATTGTCAAATAGTAGTTACCAAGAACCATATCTTGAGATGGGGTTACGACTGGTTTACCATCTTTAGGGTTAAGGATGTGTTCTGCGGCCAACATAAGAAGACGTGCTTCTGCTTGCGCTTCTTCTGAAAGCGGCACGTGGATGGCCATTTGGTCACCGTCAAAGTCGGCATTGTAGGCCTCACAAACAAGTGGGTGAAGACGAAGGGCTTTACCATCGATAAGGACTGGTTCAAATGCTTGGATACCCAAACGGTGAAGAGTCGGTGCGCGGTTAAGAAGTACTGGGTGTTCTTTAATGACTTCTTCAAGAATATCCCAAATGCGTTCGTCACCACGTTCAACCATACGTTTAGCAGCTTTTACGTTACCAGCGTAGTCACGCGCTACAATTTCACGCATAACAAATGGTTTGAACAATTCGATAGCCATTTCACGTGGCACACCACATTGGTACATTTTAAGTGTTGGACCTACAGCGATAACAGAACGACCTGAGAAGTCAACACGTTTACCAAGCAAGTTTTGACGGAAACGACCTTGTTTACCTTTAAGCATGTGGCTCAAAGATTTCAATGGACGGCTACCAGGACCTGTGATTGGACGACCACGACGACCATTGTCGATAAGGGCATCAACCGCTTCTTGCAACATACGTTTTTCGTTTTGCACGATGATACCAGGGGCATTCAATTCAAGCAAACGAGCCAAACGGTTGTTACGGTTAATTACACGACGGTAAAGGTCATTCAAGTCTGATGCCGCAAAACGTCCACCATCCAATTGAACCATTGGACGCAGATCTGGTGGAATAACTGGCAAGATGTTAAGTACCATCCATTCTGGTTTGTTACCAGATTTGTAGAAGGCATCTAACACATCCAAACGACGAACAGCTTTGATACGTTTTTGACCAGTAGCCGTTTTCAATTCTTCTTTTAATTCAGCGATTTCAGATTTTAAATCAACGCGTTTAAGAAGGTCTTGGATGGCTTCAGCACCCATTTTCGCAACAAATGAGCCTTGTCCATATTCTTGTAATTTTTCACGGTATTCGCGCTCAGTCAAAAGTGATTTTGGTTCAAGCGGTGTATCTTTTGGATCAATAACAACGTAAGCTGCGAAGTAGATAACTTCTTCAAGAGCACGTGGGCTCATGTCCAATGTAAGCCCCATACGTGATGGAATACCTTTGAAATACCAGATGTGAGAAACGGGTGCTTTCAATTCGATGTGTCCCATACGTTCACGACGAACTTTAGCACGTGTTACTTCAACACCACAGCGGTCACAAATAATCCCTTTGTAACGAATACGTTTGTATTTACCACAAGCACATTCCCAGTCTTTTGTTGGACCAAAGATAACTTCGTCAAAAAGTCCTTCACGTTCGGGTTTGAGCGTACGATAATTGATTGTTTCAGGTTTTTTAACTTCACCATAAGACCATGAGCGGACTTTGCTTGGTGAGGCTAATGTGATTTGCATACTTTTAAAACGATTTACGTCAACCACTAGATTTACCTTTCTTTATGTTCTTTGAAAATAGCCAAGCTACTTTCTTAAATGCGACAACTTACAAAGAAAACTTCATAAGCTTTTTATCTCTGTTTTAGCACACCATCAATACTATGGAAAGCTAAGAAAGCTTCCCATAGCCTGACTGGCTTTATTTTTCTTCAGATTCTTCTTTGATAGATGCTTCTGCTTTTTCGGCTTCTTGTTTTTGACGTGCTTTTTCAAGGTCATCAACGTGCATGACATCATCATCTTCACCTTCGTCAAGATCACGAAGTTCTACTTCGTTGTCATCTTCGTCAAGCACGCGCATATCAAGACCAAGAGATTGCAATTCTTTGACAAGAACTCGGAATGATTCTGGCACACCTGGTTTTGGAATTGGCTTACCTTTAGTGATGGCTTCATAAGCTTTAAGACGTCCGGTCACGTCATCAGACTTGTAAGTCAAGATTTCTTGAAGGACATTTGATGCACCATAGGCTTCCAATGCCCAAACCTCCATCTCACCAAAACGTTGTCCACCAAATTGTGCTTTACCTCCAAGAGGTTGTTGGGTAACGAGTGAGTAAGGACCTACTGAACGAGCGTGAAGTTTATCATCAACCATGTGGTGAAGTTTGATCATGTACATGATACCCACAGACACACGGTTATCAAATGGTTCACCTGTACGTCCGTCATAAAGAACGGTTTTGGCATCGCTGTCCATACCAGCTTCACGAACGGTATCCCAAAGGTCGTCAGAAGTTGCCCCATCGAAAACTGGAGTCGCAATGTGAATACCAAGGTTACGCGCAGCCATACCAAGGTGAAGTTCCATAACTTGTCCGATGTTCATACGAGATGGCACCCCAAGTGGGTTCAACATGATATCAACTGGTGTTCCGTCTGGAAGGTAAGGCATGTCTTCAACTGGAACGATACGAGAAACAACCCCTTTGTTTCCGTGACGACCGGCCATTTTATCTCCAACTTTGATTTTACGTTTTTGAGCGATGTAAACACGAACCAACATGTTAACACCTGATTGTAATTCATCACCGTTAGCACGTGTAAAGATTTTAACGTCACGAACAACACCATCACCACCGTGTGGCACACGAAGTGACGTATCACGCACTTCACGTGATTTATCACCAAAGATAGCATGAAGAAGGCGTTCTTCAGCAGAAAGATCTTTCTCACCTTTAGGTGTCACTTTACCAACAAGGATATCCCCTTCTTTAACCTCAGCACCGATACGGATAATACCCATTTCGTCAAGGTCTTTCAAAGCTTCTTCACCGACGTTTGGAATTTCACGAGTGATTTCTTCAGGGCCAAGCTTTGTATCACGTGTTTCTGATTCAAATTCTTCCAAGTGAACAGATGTGTAAACATCTTCTTTAACCAGACGTTCACTCATGATAACCGCATCCTCGAAGTTATACCCTTCCCAAGTCATGTAAGCGACAATTGGGTTTTGACCAAGAGCCATTTCACCTTTTTCCATTGAAGGACCGTCAGCGATAAAGTCACCTTTTTCAACGATATCTCCAACTTTAACAAGGGTACGTTGGTTGTAGGCTGTACCTGAGTTTGAACGACGGAATTTTGTAATGTGGTAAACATCAAGTGAACCATCTTCACGACGCACTTCTACTTTTTCAGCGTCTGAGAAGACAACGCGTCCATCGTGTTTTGCGATAACGGCAGCGCCTGAATCGTGGGCTGCTTGATATTCCATACCTGTACCAACATATGGTGCATGTGGGTCAATCAACGGAACGGCTTGACGCTGCATGTTGGCACCCATGAGGGCACGGTTTGAGTCATCGTTTTCAAGGAAAGGAATACATGCTGTCGCAACGGCAACTACCTGTTTAGGAGAAACGTCTACGAAATCAACAACGCTTGCTGGGAACTCTTGGTTATTACCTTGGTGACGTCCCATAACGATGTCTTCAGCAAATGTACCGTCTTCGTTTAGTTTTGAGTTTGCTTGTGCAACAGTGTACTCATCTTCTTCATCGGCAGTCAACCAAACGATTTCGTTTGTGACAACACCTGTCGCACGGTCAACTTTACGATACGGTGTTTGGATGAAACCATATTTGTTCAAGTGTCCGTAAGTTGACAAGTTGTTGATCAAACCGATGTTAGGTCCTTCAGGGGTTTCAATCGGACACATACGACCATAGTGAGTGTAATGCACGTCACGAACTTCGTAACCTGCACGGTCACGTGTCAAACCACCAGGTCCTAAGGCAGACAAACGACGTTTGTGTGACAACTCAGAAAGTGGGTTGTGTTGGTCCATGAACTGTGACAACTGTGAAGAACCGAAGAATTCTTTAACCGCAGCTGTTACAGGACGGATGTTGATGATTTGTTGTGGTGTCAAGACTTCGTTATCTTGAACAGACATACGTTCGCGAACGTTACGTTCCATACGAGCAAGACCAATACGGAATTGGTTAGCCAACAACTCACCAACGGCACGGATACGACGGTTACCAAGGTGGTCGATATCATCCACTTTACCAAGACCTTCTGCAAGGTTCAAGAAGTATGACATTTCTGCCAAGATATCCGCTGGTGTAAGGGCACGCACTTTATCATCAGGGTTTGCGTTACCAACGATTGTTACCACGCGGTCTGGGTCAATTGGTGACACCACTTTGAATTTTTGAAGCACAACTGGCTCAGTAACAACAGCGTAATCGTTTGGTGTGTAAACGAATTTGTTAAGGTCACCGTCCAATTGGTCAGCGATAGAATCAATCACATCGCGGGTCATAACAGTTCCTGCTTCAACAAGGATTTCCCCTGTTTCAGCATCAACCAAATTTTCAGCGATTGTTTGATTCAACAAACGTGTTTTAAGGTTTAATTTTTTATTGATTTTGTAACGACCAACAGCTGCCAAGTCGTAACGACGTGGGTCAAAGAAACGAGCTACAAGCAAGCTACGCGAGCTGTCAGCAGTTTTTGGTTCACCTGGACGAAGGCGTTCGTAAATTTCTTTGAGGGCTTCGTCTGTACGTGAATCCGCTGGGTTTTTGTGAATGTCTTTTTCGATGGTGTTGCGGACAAGTTCGCTATCACCAAAGATATCCATGATTTCATCATCACCTGAGAAACCAAGGGCACGCACAAGTGTTGTAAATGGAATTTTACGCGTACGGTCAATACGAGTGTAAGCAATGTCTTTTGAATCTGTTTCTAATTCAAGCCAAGCACCACGGTTAGGAATAACCGTTGAACCGTATCCAACCTTACCATTTTTATCCACTTTGTCATTGAAATAAACACCAGGAGAACGAACCAACTGAGAAACGATGATACGTTCACCACCATTGATGATAAAGGTTCCCATTTCAGTCATGATTGGGAAATCACCAAAGAAAACTTCTTGGGTTTTAATTTCGCCTGTTTCTTTGTTAATCAAACGGAAAGTGACAAAAATTGGTGCTGAATAAGAGGCATCGTGGATACGAGCTTCCTCAAGCGTATACTTAGGCTCTTTTAACTCGTAACCAACAAATTCAAGTTCCATAGTATCTGTAAAGTTACTAATTGGAAGCACATCTTCAAAAACTTCTCTTAATCCATTATCCAAGAAGTCTTTAAAAGAATCTGTCTGAATTTCGATCAAGTTTGGTAAATCAAGAACTTCCTTAATTCTTGAAAAGCTACGACGTGTACGGTGTTTCCCGTACTGAACTTCATGTCCTGCCAAAGTGTATTACTCCTTCATTAAAATACAGAGGTCAATCGACGCTTGACGGCTTTGTTTTGTTTGTTTAATAACCACACAAAACCCTAGCATTGACCCAACTAGCTCTAGAATACGTTGCCGTATTCTGCCAAAGTTGTCCTTAATGTGAATTTTTAGAATTTTTAAATATAGGTTACAAATGCTGTATTCTTCCAAAATTAAGCACAAAAAGAGCAGCTAAATCTAACACCATTAAGAGTGATTTAACTGCTGCAAACCTTAGTTGGACAATATTTCAACTAAGGTAGACGACAAATAGTTGACACTATTATACCTTATTTTTGATTTTTTTGCAAGTGATATGTTAGTTGCTACTTGTTGTGGTAATAGAAGAATTATGCAGCAAACTATCCCAAGCTTTGGTGTAGTCGCTGTCGGTACCACCGATGGCAAATTTATAAGTCATATTACCTGCTCCATTTTTCGCCCAATAGCTTGTCGTGGTTTCGCCATTAACCAAGAGTGGACGTCCATTAACCGTTACAGTTCCTGGCTGCAATCCTGTCGCTTTTAGGACGGTTGATTTGATAACGCTAGAAGATAGGGAGTACTTGTCATTGACCCCTATTGCGCTCGAATCGGCATTGTAAATGGCATTGACCAGATAAGCCATGTATTGCGCATTGTACTTGTAACCCGTGCGGGAATCCATAGACGTGTTGTCATCATTTCCTGCCCAACCACCTAAAGTGATTTTTGGCGTTGACAACATGAGCCAAACATCGGTGTAGTTGTCTGTCGTTCCCGTTTTTCCTGTCCAATCAGCACTTGCTGCCGTTTGATTCAAGTCTTTCAAATCATTGTAAAATTCTGTCGTAGCCCCACCTGTGACCACTTCTTTCAACAATTGATTCAAAATGCTTGCCGTCGCTTCTGAGAAGACACGAACAGGATTGGCCTTGTGTTGGTAAATAACCTGACCTTTATTGTCAGTGATGCTATCAACCAAGTACCCTTTGAGGTAAACACCACCATTTGAAATCATCTGGTAGGCATTGACTTGCTGAAGAACAGTTGTTTCAATACCACCACCCAGCGGTAAACTTTCAATATTGTAATTGTCGATATCGTATCCCATTTTCTTCATGTAAGATTCCACATCAACATTATTGTTTAACAACATTTGGTAAGTCCAATAAGCTGGGATATTCCAAGACGTGTTCAAAGCTTCTTGCAAGGTAATCATTTCTGTTCCGACATCATTATCGTGCATAATGGCTTGACCACTTGAAAATGACGTAGGGTAGTTTGACAACATGCTGGCACTACCCAAAAGGCCTTGATCAATGGCAATACCATAAGCGATAATTGGCTTGATACTTGACCCTGGTGAGCGAGCGGTGTCAAAGGCGTGGTTATTTTGGTTTGTTGTGTAATTCCTTCCTCCGACAAATCCTAAGATAGCTCCCGTATCATTAGCCATCAAGACATTACCAACTTCGACCATTTTAGCATTATCTTGGTCAAGCGTACTGCCGTACTGTGCCACGGTATTTTGCATGGCATCATAAATCGACTTGTTAATCGTCGTCTTAACCGTGTACCCACCTTGTTGCAAGGTTTCTAGAGCTAATTCTTTGTACGATTCTTTAGTAGTATCGTTTTTAAGCTCTTGGTCAGAAACCCCATTTTGCTTAATCAAGTAGTTATACATGATGTCTTTAGCTTCACTGAGAACCGCATAGTAAAGGAAGTCGTGCTCATTGGTTGTGGCTGATTCTGACGGAATGAAGTCTTGGCTCACATCATAAGCCTTGTACTCTTCGTACTCGGATTCCGTTAGGTAGCCCGCACGGTACATATTGTAAAGAACATCTTGTTGACGAGATAAGCCGTAAGCTAAATTGTCCTTGTCTTTTAATTGCCCTGTTGCTGTATAAGGTGAATAGACAATCGGACTTTGTGGCAAACCAGCTAGAAAGGCTGCCTGAGGCACCGTCAAATCTTTAGCCGACACGCCAAAGATACCCCTTGCTGCCTCTTCAATCCCAGCAATATTTTCACCTTTATTATTGCGACCAAATGGCGACACATTTAAATAATCCGTCAAAATCTCATCTTTGTTGAGGTAACGTTCCAAAGCCAAAGCGTAAATAATCTCACGCGACTTGCGTTTAAAGGTCGGATCATCTCCCAGCACCTGTTGTTTAATCAATTGCTGCGTAAGAGTCGAGCCACCGCTGGTTTCGCCCAACCCCAAAACAGATGCCAAGGTTGCCCGAAAAACAGCTTTAGGCACTACCCCATCATGGTTTTCAAAATTTTCATCCTCAGTCGCAATGATGGCTTTCTTGACATTATCAGAAATAGCACTGCTCTCAACAGGGGTCCGCAACAAATCCGTGTCAATACTTGCAATCGAGCTACCATTAGAATAAGTCATCTCAGACACCCGACTCAAGGATGTTACTTGTTGAACCAAGGTATCCTTATCAGGTACCTTAACCGAGTCAATCTGACTAGCCAGATAACCAAAGGCAATCCCTATGCCCAACATACCAAATAAAATAATAATAATATAAAAAAAGTCAGCTAATAGTTTGAAGGTTCTTAAAATGACAGAGCCCAACTCTAACAAACCAAACGACTGACGTGGTTTTTTTCTCTTTTTCTTAAACATTCAAATACCTCATTATCCATTATACCAAACTTTGATAAAGCTTGCATAGAGGGATAATATTTTGATATAATAGCCTGTAAACTATACTATTTTCAACGAAGGAGAACGCTCATGAATATATTCGAAGAATTAAAAGAACGTGGCTTAGTTTTTCAAACAACTGATGAAGAAGCCCTTGTCAAAGCATTAACAGAAGGGCAAGTATCCTATTATACTGGTTATGACCCAACTGCTGACAGCTTGCACCTTGGGCACTTGGTGGCTATCCTCACGTCACGCCGTCTTCAATTAGCAGGGCACAAACCTTACGCTCTTGTTGGTGGGGCAACTGGCTTGATTGGTGACCCATCATTTAAAGACGTTGAACGTAGCCTACAAACCAAAGAAACCGTTGACAGTTGGGTGGTTAAAATTCAAAATCAATTATCCCGCTTCCTTGATTTTGACAATGGTGACAACAAAGCAGTCATGGTAAACAACTACGATTGGTTTGGGCAAATCAGCTTCATCGACTTCTTGCGTGATGTCGGAAAATACTTTACAGTCAACGCCATGATGAGCAAAGAATCTGTAAAAAAACGTATTGAAACAGGGATTTCTTACACAGAATTTGCTTACCAAATCATGCAAGGCTACGATTTCTACGAATTAAACGACAAATACAACGTAACACTCCAAATCGGTGGGTCAGACCAATGGGGTAATATGACAGCTGGTACAGAATTATTGCGTCGTAAAGCTGATAAAACTGGCCATGTGATGACTGTTCCACTTATCACCGACTCAACTGGTAAAAAATTCGGAAAATCAGAAGGTAACGCCGTTTGGCTTGATGCTGACAAAACATCACCATACGAAATGTACCAATTCTGGCTCAACGTCATGGACGATGATGCTGTTCGTTTCTTGAAAATTTTCACTTTCCTTTCATTGGAAGAAATTGCGGACATTGAAAAAGAATTTAACGCTGCTCGTCACGAACGTTTGGCCCAAAAAATCTTGGCGCGCGAAGTGGTAACCTTGGTTCACGGCGAAGAAGCTTACAAAGAAGCCTTGAATATCACAGAACAACTATTTGTAGGAAACATCAAAAACCTTTCAGCAAAAGAATTGAAACAAGGGCTTAACAACGTGCCAAACTACGCTGTTCAAGCTGACGACAATCTTAATATTGTTGAGATTTTAGTGGCAGCAAAGATTTCACCTTCAAAACGCCAAGCACGCGAAGACGTTCAAAACGGAGCCATTTACCTCAATGGTGAACGCATCCAAGATTTGAACTACACGCTTTCAGAAACCGATAAAATCGACGATGAATTAACTGTTATCCGTCGTGGTAAGAAAAAATACTTCGTCTTGACTTACTAATTTATCCTGACTCTAAGAAGACCGTTTGGTCTTCTTTTTTGTGGCTGCCCTTTTTGAGTGAGGTCAAAATACACTCTTTCACATTTATTTGTTATAATAATCTTTAATATGTTAAAAGGATTATTATATGGCTATTATTGAAAAAGCTCCCGCGAAGATTAATTTAGGATTGGACATTGTCGGGCGTCGCTCTGACGGCTATCACGACTTGTCTATGATTATGGTCAGCGTGGATTTAAACGACTACATCACAGTATCTGAAATAGATGACAATGCCATTATCGTTGAATCGAACAATCATAAAATGCCACTCAACGATAAAAACGATGTGTTTAAGGCTGCCAAACTCATTCGTGAAGCCTACCACATCTCCTCTGGCGTCAAGATTGAATTGCAAAAATCTATCCCGATTTGTGCAGGTTTGGGAGGCGGGTCAACCGACGCCGCTGCTACGATTCGTGCCCTCAACCAATTATGGCAACTCCACTTATCCAAACAAGAAATGGTCGCAATCGGACTTGAAATCGGTACAGACGTGCCGTATTGTCTAGAGGCGGGGTGTGCTTTTGTGTCTGGAAAAGGGGAAATCGTTGAACACCTCGACCACCACCCTTCAGCTTGGGTAGTCTTGGTCAAACCTGATTTTGGCATCTCCACTCGAACCATTTTTCCTGAAATCGATTGCCAAACCATCTCAAGAGTTGATATTGCTTCTTTAAAAGAAGCCATCTTGACAGGCAATTACAAGCAAATGATTGCAAACATGGGCAATTCCCTCGAGGACATTACCATCAAACGCAAACCATTTATCCAAAAAATCAAACAACGAATGCTCAGTTGTGGAGCCGACGTCGCCTTGATGTCGGGCAGCGGACCAACTGTATTTGCCTTGTGCCAATCAGAAAAGAAAGCCAATCGTATCGTGAACAGCATGCGTGGATTTTGTAATGAAGTTTACAAGGTGCGGATGTTGTAGTGTAAAGGGTCAACTCATTGATTCTTTTTTTCTTTTTTGATATAATTAACTGGTTAATTATTATTGCAGCAGACGAAAGGGTGTGAAAAAATGCCAATCGCAAACCAAGTTGACCATTTGGTTAATCAAATCTTGTTAAAAGCAGAAAACCAACACGAATTGTTATTTGGGTCTTGCCAAAGTAACGTGTCCCTTACCAATACGCAGGAGCACATTTTGATGCTATTGTCACAGGAACGCCTGACCAATTCAGAATTGGCAAAACGCTTAAATATCAGCCAGGCGGCTATTACAAAGGCCACAAAATACCTTGTCACAAAAGGCTTATTGGCTAGCGTTAAAAACAAGGAGGACGCTAGAGTCACTTATTTTGAATTAACCAATAGTGCCAAACCCATTGCTCAAGAACATATGCACCATCATGACAGCACTATTGCTGTTTATGAAAAACTGCTCGGGCAATTTTCTGAAAATGAGCAAGCTGTGATTACCCGCTTTTTAGACATCTTTTTAGTCGAATTGGAAAGGGAAGCATGAGATACATTACTGTAGAAGATTTATCGTTTCAATATGACAGTGAACCTGTTTTAGAAGGCATTCATTACCACTTAGACAGCGGCGAATTTGTCACCTTGACAGGAGAAAATGGTGCTGCTAAATCAACCTTGGTTAAAGCAACTTTGGGCATTTTATCTCCTAAAAGCGGTCGTGTGACCATTTCAAAGAAAAACAAGGACGGAAAAAAACTACGCATTGCCTACTTGCCGCAACAAATTGCCAGTTTTAATGCTGGTTTTCCTTCGACCGTCTATGAATTTGTATCATCTGGCCGTTACCCACGAAACGGTTGGTTCCGCCGTTTAACCCAGCACGACGCCGAACACATCAAAACTAGCTTAGAATCTGTTGGTATGTGGGAAAACCGCCACAAACGCATTGGTAGCCTCTCAGGTGGTCAAAAACAACGCATTATCATTGCTCGTATGTTTGCTTCAGACCCTGATATTTTCGTCTTTGATGAGCCCACAACAGGTATGGACGCAGGAACAACCGAACGCTTTTACGAACTGATGCACCACAGTGCCCACCAACACGGAAAGGCTGTTTTGATGATTACCCACGACCCCGAAGAACTCAAAAAATACGCTGACCGCAACATCCACTTGGTACGCAACCAAGAAACCAGCTGGCGTTGCTTTAACGTTCACGATAACGGTGGGAAGGAGCAAGTCTAATGGCCGAAATTTTATCTTATGATTTTATGCAGCGAGCCATTCTAGCTGTCATTGCAATTAGTGTTTTCGCCCCTATTTTGGGCATCTTCCTTATCTTACGACACCAAAGCTTAATGAGCGATACCTTAAGCCACGTATCCTTAGCAGGAGTTGCCTTGGGAATTTTACTAGGAGTTTCAACCACCTGGTCAACCGTCATTGTGGTCACCATTGCAGCTGTTATTTTAGAATACCTGCAGACCGTTTACAAGCACTATATGGAAATCTCCACCGCGATTTTGATGTCGCTCGGTTTGGCTATCGCACTCATTGTCACAAGTAAATCAGACAATGGAAATGTCAATTTGGAACAGTACTTGTTTGGTTCGATTATCACTATCAATTCAGGACAGGTTATCGCACTCTTTGCCATTGCCATCTTAGTCCTCATTTTGACAGTTCTGTTCATTCGCCCAATGTACATTTTAACCTTTGACGAAGAAACAGCTTTTGTAGATGGCCTACCTGTGCGCCTCATGTCAGTCTTGTTTAACATTGTCACTGGAATTGCCATCGCCTTGACCATCCCAGCTGCTGGGGCACTTTTGGTGTCAACCATCATGGTTCTCCCAGCAAGTATCGCGATGCGCCTAGGGAAAAACTTCAAATCCGTTATCTTCATCAGCATTATCATCGGCTTTATTGGCATGATAACAGGGATTATGGCCTCATATTATTGGGAAACACCCGCTAGTGCAACTATCACCATTATCTTTGTCGCTATCTTCCTCCTCGTCAATATCTCTAACCTCATCCAACACCGCCTCAATTTCAGATAAAAAAGCAGTGAACTGATCTGACCCC
>NZ_DBPA01000043.1:26875-27003 GCF_002300045.1 Streptococcus sp. UBA632
TCAAAGCCATAAAACATTTCTGATTTTAAGATACCAAAGAAGGATTCCATCATGTCATTGTCTGGGCTATTGCCTTTACGGGACATGAATGGACGAATTCCCTTTTGATTAAGAAATTCATGATAACA
>NZ_DBPA01000054.1:0-184 GCF_002300045.1 Streptococcus sp. UBA632
ACAGAAATTATAGAGCCGAAAAATCTATCAAGATGTCTTATCCTGATAGATTTTTGTGTTGTTTGATGTAGTCTAATTTTGCCTGTCGTGTTTTTCGTTTGAAGTGGCTTTCTGCGGACATGGCAGCTTGTTTGCTTTCAAAGCTTTCTTGATAGATGAGTTTAACAGGTAAGCGGGCTCTGGT
>NZ_DBPA01000054.1:277-599 GCF_002300045.1 Streptococcus sp. UBA632
GCATTCGACCACGTAGAGATAGGCTAGTTTAGTGTCGTTTGGCATTTTTTCCAAAATAGATTTCAAAAATAGCGTCAGTGTACTCTCCGTTTTCTTTGTGGACAAAAAGCGGTGGGAGAATTTTCAGTCCATCTGTGGAGCCATCTTTGATGGCTTCAATGAGAAGCATATTAGCATCCTTGCCCATTTTAGGATAAACAAATTGAATGCGTTTTGGAGCTAGATTATACTGACGCAAGGTGTCGATGATATCAAGAAAACGGTCAGGACGATGCACCATGGCAAGGCGTCCGTTGGATTTGAGGGCGTGGCGTGCCACTTC
>NZ_DBPA01000054.1:617-1287 GCF_002300045.1 Streptococcus sp. UBA632
CAGATTTCGTCCAAATTGGTCGTAATTTCATGCCTAGCAAGTAAATAGTGCTCAGAGAGGTTTTTCTTTGATGTTTCGGATACTTTGAAATATGGAGGGTTACAAAGAATCAAATCAACACCTGAACGGGGGACATGGTTGAGTAGATTTTTCAAATCATCTTGCACCATCTGCACTTGGTTTTCCAAGTGGTTGAGCTGGATAGAGCGTTGTGCCATATCAGCCAAGCGTTCTTGAAGTTCCACTTCGATAATGGGAGCCTTGGTGCGTGTGCTAGCAAAGAGCCCCACAGCCCCATTTCCTGAACAAAGGTCAACAATTAAACCACGTGAAGGTATTTTTGGAAAACGAGAGAGCAAGACACTGTCGATAGAATAGCTAAAAACATCCTTGTTTTGAATGATTTTTACATCTGTCGAAAAGAGTTGGTCAATGCGTTCACCCGCTTTTAAAGTTACATTAGTCATGCCATTTATTATAGCAAATTTTAGGGCAAGTCACTAGCACGCGGCACATTTATTCTTCCTAAAATAACTCAACCGTGGTACAATGTTAAGGATAATGAAAGAAAAGGAGCCCGCCTGTGTTTTATACGTATTTGCGAGGATTAGTTGTATTTCTTCTTTGGATTTTTAATGGCAATGCACATTATCATAATGAAGATAAAATA
>NZ_DBPA01000054.1:1370-6770 GCF_002300045.1 Streptococcus sp. UBA632
CCAAAAGAATTTATTTTCATGGCTAAAAAGGAATTGTTTACCAATCGGGTTTTTGGTTGGTGGATTCGCATGTGTGGTGCCTTTCCAATTGACCGTGAAAACCCTGGTAGAGATGCCTTACGTTACCCAATTAATATGTTGAAAAAAAGCAATCGCTCTTTGGTGATGTTTCCAAGTGGTAGCCGTCATTCAACAGATGTGAAAGGTGGGGTTGCGGTTATTGCCAAAATGGCAAAGGTTAAGATTATGCCTGTCGTTTATGCAGGTCCAATGGACGTTAAAGGGCTCTTGACAGGAGAGCGTGTTGACATGAACTTTGGGAACCCAATTGATGTGTCAGATATTAAACGCATGAATGATGAAGGGGTTGAAGAAGTCGCTCATCGCATTCAGACTGAATTTGATCGTTTGGATGCTGAAAATGCGACCTTTCATGTGGATAAAAAGCCAAATCCATTGACTTACATTTACCGCATTCCGTTAGGACTCATTGCCCTTGTTGTGGTGATTTTAACCTTGATTTTCAGTTACTTTGCTAGCTTTGTTTGGGATCCAGACAAACACCGTAAAATGAATTAAACCAAAAATGCTCGGCTATTAGCCGGGCTTTTTTCGAATAAATAAGTAGAAGTGGTCAAAAACCACAAAATCACAAATAAGGGAGTTAGAGTGTTGGACGTTATTTTGGAAACTATCAAAGCAAAAGTATCAGAGCATAAGGTCTTGGCAGCGAGTTTTGGGACCGTGTTTGCCATGTTGCTGGCTTTTTTTGTTTGGTCACAAGTCACTCAGCCTAAGGTGGAAGCCGAAAGCTCTTTGCCTGTCATTAGTAGCCAGTTGGCAAGCAGCAGTTCAGAGCAGGTCAAAAGCAAAACGGCGAGCAGCCAGTCTCAAACGACAAGTGGCAAAATAGTTGCGGACATCAAAGGGGCAGTGACCAATGAAGGTGTGTATGAGTTGCCTGCTGGCAGTCGGGTGACTGATTTGGTCAAAATGGCAGGTGGCTTCACGGAAGAAGCAGACCGAAAATCTGTGAATTTAGCTGAAAAAGTAAGCGATGAAGCTGTGGTTTATGTGGCAAAGATTGGGGAAGAGGTAAGTCCAGCCACAAAATTCCCCTCAACGGCCAGCGGTAGCCAGACAGAAGCTGCTACTGGTACCATCAATTTGAACACGGCGACAGCAACAGAACTTCAGACCATTTCAGGTATTGGGGCCAAACGTGCGCAAGATATCATTGATTACCGTGAGGCAAATGGCGGTTTTACTTCGGTTGAAGAATTGAAAAATGTGTCAGGTATCGGAGATAAGACCCTAGAAAAACTCAAATCAGAGGTGAGCATTGATTAACTATTTTCCCATTAAGCCAATTCAATTGGCTTTTTTAGTATTGTTGCTTTATTATTGGTGTTTCTCGCAAGCTTTATATTGTGGGTGTTTGCTATTGGTGGCCTTGCTACTTTTATGGAAACAGTACGGTTTTAAAAGATTAGGGCAGGTCTGCTTGTGTTTGGTAGGCTTTGCAGGTTTGTTTCTATACCAGGTGCAACAAGCAAATAGCGCTTACCGCTCAGCTCCCTCTAAGCTTCAACACATTCAGATAATACCAGACACTCTGTCAGTCAATGGGGATTTGCTCTCTTTTCGCGGTAAGGCAGATGGACGGACCTACCAAGCTTTTTACAGATTGTCATCGGAAAACGAGCAAAAATGGTTTAAAAATCTATCCCAAACAGTACTTTTATCTGGTGATATAGAGCTAGCAGAAGCTACGCCCCAGCGTAATTTCGGTGGTTTTGATTATCGGACTTATCTAAAACATGAAGGAATTTACCGTATGGCTACCGTGTCAGAGATTACGGAGATAAAGGCGGTTTCTTCTCTAACGTTTGTGGAAAGGTTGCATGAGTGGCGTCGTCAAGCCATTGTTAGCATTCAGCAGCATTTTCCAGCTCTCATGCAGCACTACATGACAGGGCTTTTGTTTGGTTATTTGGACAAGTCTTTCGCGGAAATGAGTGATATTTACACGAGTTTGGGCATTATTCATCTGTTTGCCTTGTCAGGTATGCAGGTTGGCTTTTTTGTAGGGATTTTTCGGACCTTCTTTTTGCGTCTGGGCTTGCGCCGTGACCAGGTGACGGTATTGCAAATGCCATTTTCCTTTGTTTATGCTGGGTTGACCGGTTTTTCCGTTTCTGTGATTCGAAGTTTATTGCAAGCTATTTTGGCACCATTTGGCATTAAACGATTGGACAATCTAGCTCTGACAATGCTGAGTTTGTTTCTAGTGATGCCCTCATTTTTGCTGACGACGGGCGGTGTTTTGTCGCTTGCTTTTGCGTTCATATTAAGTCTGGTGCAGTTTGATGACTTGACACGTTATTCTAAAATATTTGCTGAGAGTATCGCTATTTCGTTGGGGAGTCTGCCCTTGCTTATTTATTTTTTCTCGGTGTTTCAGCCCTTGTCGATTGTTTTGACGGCTTGCTTTTCATTTGCCTTTGACGTGGTTCTCTTGCCGCTTTTGTCCCTTGTTTTTCTCCTATCGCCTTTTGTTAAGCTGACCTTTTTAAATGGCTTATTTGTGTTTTTGGAGCAAATCATCAAGGTAACTAAGGGAATGATTGGAGCACCGCTGGTTTTTGGCAAACCCCATCTAGCTATTTTGCTGCTTTTCTTTCTAATATTAGGAATCTTGTACGATGTTTACCGTCGGAAAAAGCTGGCGCTTTTCTTGCTTGCTTGCCGTGGTCGCTCTACTCTTTTTTCAAACCAAGCATCCGCTGGAAAATGAAGTGACGGTGGTCGATGTTGGGCAGGGAGATAGTTTGTTTTTGCGAGATGTGACGGGCAAAACGCTGCTCATCGATGTGGGTGGCAAGGTTGGTTTTGGAAAGAAAGAAGCGTGGCAGGAGTGTTTCAGTGATAGCAATGCGGAACGGACGCTGATTCCTTATCTTAAGAGCCGAGGGGTCGGAAAAATTGACCAGTTGGTTTTGACCCACACCGATGCAGACCACATGGGGGATATGCTTGTTCTAGCCCAGGAAATGCCGATTGGCGAGGTTTTGGTCAGTCAGGGAAGTTTGACTAAGACAGATTTTGTGGCGAAATTGCAAGTCATGAAAACCAAGGTTCGAGCGCTCCAAGTAGGTGATATGCTGCCTATCATGGGTAGTCGCTTGCAGGTGCTCTATCCCCATGATGTAGGCGACGGTGGCAATAATGATTCGATGGTGCTTTATGGACAATTGCTGGGCAAACGCTTCTTGTTTACAGGGGATTTGGAAAAAGAGGGCGAGCAGGATTTAATGGCTACCTATTCTCATTTACCAGTGGATGTTTTAAAAGCAGGCCACCATGGTTCAAAAGGCTCCTCAAGTCCAGAATTTTTAGCCCACATTTCCCCACAAATGGCTCTGATTTCAGCAGGAGAGAAGAATCGTTACAAGCACCCTCACCAAGAAACCTTGGAACGTTTTAATCAGCAAGGTTTGCGCATTTACCGCACAGACCAAGAGGGCGCCATTCGGTTTAGAGGATTGACACATTGGCAAATCGAAACGGTGCGATGACTTGTTTGCCACCATGACGCTTGAGGGGATTTTTGATATAATAATGCTATGATTGCAATCGAAGAAGTGGACACACTAAAAAAGGAAAACCTAAGCTTGATTACAGTGGTGACAGGCGAGGATTTGGGTCAATTTTCCCAGCTGAAAGAACGCTTGATGGAGCGTGTGGGTTATGACAAGGACGATTTGACCTATTCTTATTTTGACATGGCTGAGGTGGATTATGAAGATGCTGAGATGGACCTTGAGAGTTTACCTTTTTTTGAAAACCAAAAGGTCGTGATTTTTGATAATCTGCTTGATATTACGACGTCTAAAAAAGCCTACTTGGATGACAAGGCCCTCAAACGTTTTGAAGCTTATTTGGAAAATCCTTTGGAAACGACGCGTTTGATTATCTACGCTCCAGGCAAATTGGACGGCAAACGCCGTTTGGTTAAGATTCTCAAGCGTGATTCCAGAATTTTTGAAGCCAAGCCTTTAAAAGAAGCAGAACTCAAAACTTATTTTCAAAAATTAGCGCATAAGGAAAAATTGACCTTTGATTCTGGGGCTTTTGACGCCTTGCTGTTGAAGTCTAACTATGATTTTAGTGAGATGTTGAAAAACATTGCCTTTTTAAAATCCTACAAGGCAGACGGTCATATTACGACAGATGATATTAGCCAAGCCATCCCTAAGACTTTGCAGGATAATATCTTTGATTTGACGCAGTTTGTGTTAAATGGCAGAATTAATGAGGCGCGTGACTTGATTCGTGATTTGCGTTTGCAAGGAGAGGATGAGATTAAGCTGATTGCGATTATGCTGGGGCAATTTCGGATGTTTCTACAAGTCAGCCTCCTAGCTCGTCAGGGCAATAACGAGTCGCAGATTGTTAGCCGCTTGTCTGATTATCTTGGCCGTCGGGTCAATCCCTACCAAGTTCGATTTGCGTTGCGGGATTCAAGGCCTTTATCCATTGCCTTTTTAAGATTAGCCATCAAGATTTTGATTGAAACCGATTATGCCATCAAAACAGGGACTTATGACAAGGATTATTTGTTTGATGTTGCCATTTTAAAAATCGCTCATGAACGCCATTGAAATCACTTTAAAAAGCGGTCAAATTATTTGCTCGCTCTGCTATTTTCTTATAGAATAAGAGTATAAAGATGAAAGAGGTAATCCGCATGGCTATTATTTTACCAAACCTACCTTACGCATATGACGCTCTTGAGCCTTATATTGATAAAGAAACCATGATTTTGCATCATGATAAACACCACGCTACTTATCTAGCAAATGCCAATGCTGCATTGGAAAAACACCCTGAAATTGGGGAAGATTTAGAGTTTTTGTTGTCAGATGTGACACGCATTCCAGAAGACATTCGTCAAGCCCTCATCAATAATGGTGGTGGCCACCTTAACCACGCGCTTTTCTGGGAATTATTGACGCCTGAAAAACAAGAACCAACAGCAGAAGTTCTAGCAGCTATTGAAGACGCTTTTGGCTCATTTGAAGACTTTAAAACAGCCTTTACCCAAGCAGCCACAACTCGCTTTGGCTCAGGATGGGCTTGGCTAGTGGTCAACCAAGAAGGCAAATTAGAAGTGATGTCAACAGGTAACCAAGATAACCCAATTTCACAAGGCAAACAACCTATTTTGGGTCTTGATGTGTGGGAACACGCTTATTACCTCAAATATCACAATGTTCGTCCAGATTACATCAAAGCTTTCTTTACCATTATTAATTGGGAAAAAGTCGCAGAATTATATAAAGCAGCAACTGCCTAAGTTGTTCGCTGAAAAATCGGCTCATTGTCAACTGTAGTGGG
>NZ_DBPA01000047.1:0-234 GCF_002300045.1 Streptococcus sp. UBA632
GTTCACAACGTAACCTGATAAGCTTACCAACATATGCACCTTGAAACCATAAAACCACATTTGTTTAGCTGAATTAAAGGAAATATCAGCCTGTTCGTCCCGAAAAATCCTAGTTTTAAAATTTCTAAGATGAGATTTAGCGGTATACTGTAAATGGCTCATTTGGGCTTTTTTCGTATCTTAAATTTAACTAGCACCACGGGTATTTTTTAGATAAATACGAATTACTAGAGT
>NZ_DBPA01000047.1:314-7942 GCF_002300045.1 Streptococcus sp. UBA632
ATTATTACATTATTTCAGTATTAATAAACACTTTTATATACAATTATTTAAGGTTGTTAATCAAAATGATTTCTCTTCATATTTCCAAACTTATTGCCAACAGCTTGTTATTAAAATTGTCAAAGAATATCATTCTCAACCATTTGATTCTGAAACAGAATATAAACTATTTATTAATTACCATAGTCAAGCTATAGCTGGTACTATAAAACAGTCGTTAACTTTATCTGACCAAGATTATCAAAAACAAGCACTACTACTAATACAACTTATCAAAAAAAATATAGAAAACTAGGTATCTTTATGGTTCATATCATTAATTCAATCCATTCAACCGTTCAACAAAACATCAATGCTATTACACGCATATACCCTCATCTCTCACAACTTAAACAACTACCTACTGTTTATTATAATCAACATGATCCAAACACTATACCAATTTTATCAGGCGGTGGAAGTGTCATGAACCATCTCATTTTGGATACGTTGGAGATGGAATGTTAACCGCTGCTATTAGTGGTCCTATTTTTATCCCCCCTCGCGCTCATGACATTCTAGAAACTATACGTTTTCTTAATAATGGCAAAGGTGTTTTTATCATTATAAAAAATTTTGAGGCCGATATTAAAGAATTCTCTGAGACAATTCACCAAGCTAGAGAAGAAGGAATTTTAGTCAAGTATACCATTTCTCACGATGACATTTCAGTTGAGAAAAGTAATTTTCAAATTCGTCATCGTGGGGTTGCAGGAACAATTTTACTCCATAAAATATTAGGGCAAGCCGCCAAAAATGGAGCTAGTCTGGATGAATTGGAAAAAATAGCTTTCAGTCTATCAACATCTATTGCTACACTTCTCAAAGATGAAGAACCTATTTTTGATTTACCAAGCCAATATATCTCTTATGGAATTGGTATTCATGGGGAACCTGGTTATCGCATGAGATCTTTTGAATCCTCTGAAGTACTCGCTGTTGAATTCATTAATAAGATCAAAATGAAATTCAAGTGGACAGAAGGACAAGAATTTATCCTTTTAATCAATAATTTAGGGGGAGCTTCCAAATTAGAAGAACTTGTTTTAGCAGATGACATTCTCCAGTTATTAGATATAGAGAGACTCAATATTTCTTTTATAAAAACTGGTCATCTAATCACAAGTTTAGACATGTCTGGCCTTTCTGTTACACTTTGTAGATTTTTAGATAAGTCTTGGATTACAGCTCTAAAATCACCAACAAATGCATTTGCTTGGTAAACAACTCCACTTTACTTTCCTTAACACTAGAAAAGAATATTAATGCATCCATCTTAATTTAACTAACAATCCCCCTAGAACAAGACTGTTCTAGGGGGATTTCTATATATAACTAATTACTCTTTTGCAATTCCAAGGCATAGCTGATGCTGCTGAGGGCATAGAGTGGGGCGGTTTCTGCTCGCATGATGCGTGGGCCTAAACCAATTGTTTGGCCACCGTGTGCTTCAAAGGCTGCGATTTCCTCGGGTGAAATGCCGCCTTCTGGTCCGAAGATAAAGAGCAGTTTTTCTCCTGCTGTCATGCGTGACAATTCACGCGCCAAGGCTGCTGTTTCGCCTTCTTTCGCTGATTCTTCGTAAGCAATAAAGACCTTATCAAATGATGACAACCCCGCTAGAAAATCGGCTTTTTTCTCAAATAATGTGACTTCTGGGACACGATTGCGTTTGCTCTGCTCGGCAGCTCCAAGCGTGATTTTAGCTAATTTATCGCCTTTTTTCGCTAATTTTTTGCCATCCCACTTGACCACAGACCAGTCGGCTGGAAATGCCCAAAGTTGGTTTGCCCCAAGTTCGGTGGTTTTTTGGGCAAGAAATTCCAATTTATCGCCTTTTGGGAATCCTACGGCAATGGTCACATCAACTGGCAATTCCACATCGCTATCAAGAGTTTCAAGGATTTGGAAACGGTGGCTACTGCTATCAAGAACTTTGGCTAAACGTTTGATGTGGTCATCAAAAACAAGGACAACTTCGTCACCATCAGCGAGACGCATAACTTGAAACATATGTTTCATCGTGTCTTTATCAGTGATAGTCACCTCATCTTGTGCCTTGCCTGCTACAAAATACTGTTGCATTTACCCTCCTATCACTCCTGAAATATCATCTGTTTTTTTGAAAACACAAGCATTCCATTCGCCTTGAATCATATGGGTTTCAAGGAAGAAGCCTGCTTTTTCAGCAGATTCACGTACCATTTCCCATTTCTCAGAAATGATACCAGACATAATCAAGTAACCCTCATCTTTGACAAGACGGTAGGCATCTTCTGTCATATTGATCAAAATATCAGCGAGGATATTTGCCACAATAACGTCTGCCTGAATGTCTACGCCTTGCAAAAGGTTTCCTGTCGCCACGTGGATATTTTCTGTCCCAGCATTCAAATCGATATTTTCTTGCGCCACGCGCACCGCTACTTCATCAAGGTCATAAGCATAGATAGACTTTGCGCCAAGCAATGAGCTAGCGATTGATAACACGCCTGAGCCTGTCCCCACATCAAGCACCGTTTCGCCCCCTCGAAGGACTTGCTCCAATGCAAAAAGGCTCATCTTAGTGGTTGGGTGAGTCCCCGTTCCAAACGCCATCCCAGGGTCAAGACGAATGATTTTCTCACCCGTTTTGGCTTCGTAATCTGTCCAACTTGGCACAATAGTCAAATCATGGCTGATACGCGTTGGTTCGTAGTATTTTTTCCAATTTTCTGCCCAATCTTGCTCAGCTAGTTCCTGCGTGTCATAGTGAATGTCGCCCGCATTCACCCCAAAATCACTCAAGGCCGACAAACGTTGCGCCACTTCTTTTTCCACAGCATCGATATCCACATGCTCGGGATAATAAGCCGTGATTTTCACAGTATCCACTTGTTTGACTTCTGGAAATACTTCGCCGTACTTGCCAACACGTCCAAGATAGTCGGCGCTATCATCTATCGCGACTCCTTGACTCCCCAATTCAATTAAAATATTTGAAGCCGCTTCTTCAGCTTCTCTCAAGACCTCAACGGTCAATTCTTGCCATTTGTCCATGGTTGTTATGCTCCTTCTTCCAATTCTTTTAGGGTAATCCCTTTATCATTTTTCCATTCCGTTCGACCATTGGCAGCCATTCCAAGAACAAAAACTGCCGCATAAGACGGACTTGAAAACAGTTGATCTTCCTGTAATATACCGTCTTTAATAAGTCCCAAGCGTAGTAACTCATCACGTTTTTCCCTCAAACTATCAGGCAAAGACGGGGCATTGATAAGATCGATTTGACTGCCTTTTAAAACAACAAAGCCTTCTGAAGTTTGTTCGCAGGTCGCTGTAATCGTCTGATTAGATTTTTTAGTTCTTCTTTTCAAATAAAGATAAAGTGAATCCTGACTTGGCTCCTCAGGCTCTCTTTTATTGACCATTGGAACAAATAAGCGATAGCCCAAGGTTCCTATAATCGTCAAGGTGTTATCCACAACTTCATCTAGCTCAGACTGTTTTTCTTCTGTGACGTTACCAGGATTGGGTTCATTACTATTTTTGATAAGGTAACGGTCTGCTTCTTTTGCCAATTGGGTGAAACGATTTTCCAAATAAGAGATATCTGTTGGCCCAAAAGAATTATTTTGTGTTGTCAAAATAATAGCATTGTTAAAATAAGCTGCATGACTATCATGAGTGTGTTCTTGAATACGAAATAAAACACCCTCGCCATTTTTACGTGTTGTCGATTGACCAATGTAGGCAATTTCTTTTTGGGTTTCATCATCTTGCCCAAACAAAAAATAAATGCCACTTTGCTTCATATCTTCACGCATTTTCAAATCGCCTAATTTGATACGAGGTACTTTATAAATAACCCCTGTCCAATTAGAAAGAGTGCATTTTATTTTTCCTGTAACCTCTCCGTCCATCAGAAAGATATTGATATTTTTACCGCGTTTTGCCACTAGAAACTCCCAACCATCCTAATACCTAGGATAAGCAAAGAAGGTTGTTTCTGTTAGGTCTGCTTTGCCTTTGTCAAAACTTTCTGCGTCCCACTCTAAAGCAAAATCGGTGCTTTCCTCGTCTGCCAAGAAGTCCATCAAGTCGTCTAAGCCCTTGGTTGCCACGTCGTTTAGGGTTTGGGCAAAATAAGCTAGGAATTCACGAGAGAAGCCTTTTTTAGCGTCAAACGGGAGGGTCACTAGGTAATCGTCTTCATCAACCCTTGATTTGGCTTGGTTGTAAAAAAGCACATAATCTTCAAAAACAATATCTTCGTTGCTGATTTCCCCTTGGTCATCAATGGTTTCCACAGCTGATTGATTTTGCGCTTCTAAAATAAAAGTCACTTCGACAACATGATTCTTCTTGTTCCAATCAATTGCGTAATCAAAGGTGAAGTGCTTATCCATTTCTTCTTCTAATACTGATAAAAAGCCGAATTTAGCCATTAAAAATTTCTTCCAATCTTCTTTTGTGTTACAATTATTTTATCATACTTAAAAGGAAATAACATATAAATACAACACTAGGGGGAAATTCGTCATGCCAAATAATCTCGCTTTGCGTATGCGCCCCAAGACGATTGACCAGGTGATCGGGCAAAAACATCTGGTTGGGGAAGGAAAAATTATTCGCCGTATGGTTGAAGCCAATCGGCTATCATCGATGATTCTTTACGGTCCTCCTGGCATTGGGAAGACCTCAATTGCTAGTGCTATCGCAGGCACAACCAAATACGCTTTTCGGACTTTTAATGCCACGACAGATACCAAAAAACGCCTGCAAGAAATCGCCGAGGAAGCTAAATTTTCTGGTGGTTTGGTGCTGTTGCTTGACGAAATCCACCGTCTTGACAAAACCAAGCAAGATTTTCTCTTGCCCTTGCTTGAAAATGGTAACATTATTATGATTGGAGCGACAACGGAAAATCCATTCTTTTCTGTCACACCTGCCATTCGCTCACGCGTTCAGATTTTTGAATTGGAGCCCTTATCCACAGAAGACATCAAGCAAGCTCTTCAAATCGCACTGACAAACAAGGAACGTGGTTTTGAGGTTGACGTGGTGATGGATGAAGACGCCATTGATTTTATTGCGACAGCAACAAATGGTGACCTACGTTCTGCTTTTAACTCGCTTGATTTGGCAGTCATGTCAACCAAACCAGACAACCAAAATAGCCGTCACATTAGTCTTGGCACCGTTGAAAATAGCTTGCAGCGCAGCTATATTACCATGGATAAAGACGGAGATGGGCACTACGATGTCTTGTCCGCCCTACAAAAATCCATCCGTGGCTCTGATGTCAACGCCAGCCTTCATTATGCCGCACGTCTGATTGAAGCTGGAGATTTGCCAAGCTTAGCCAGACGGTTGACCGTCATTGCTTATGAAGATATCGGATTGGCAAATCCCGATGCCCAGATACACACCGTTACAGCCCTTGAAGCTGCTCAAAAAATTGGCTTTCCTGAAGCCCGCATCTTGATTGCCAATGTGGTGATTGATTTAGCCCTATCACCAAAATCCAATTCTGCCATGGTCGCGATTGACCAAGCCATTGCTGACTTGCACCAAAACGGCACCTTGCCTATTCCACGCCATTTGCGGGACGGGCATTACGCTAGCAGCAAAGAATTAGGAAATGCCCAAGACTACAAGTACCCTCATAACTACCCCGAAAAATGGGTCAACCAACAGTACTTACCCGATAAATTGTTCGGAAAAAACTATTTTGACCCCAATCAAACAGGTAAATACGAGCGAGCACTGGCTGCTAACAAAGAGCGTATTGATAAGCTTTCTCGGTAAGGTATTTAAACACTCTGGAGAAAAAAGCAGGTTATCTCTTGAAAAATTTTCAAAAAGTGCTATTATATAAGCATAGGTTATGCTGTGGCATACGAATTCACATCAATGTGTTGACCGACTGAATATTTGTATTTAGGGAAACAGTAGTCTTCTAACAGTATGCAAGCCGTCACACGCGGAAGCAGCTAAGTTAGAGAGAGTTGCCCACCTGCTAGTGTAATTGCGGGTTCAATACAAATCGTGAATCACGGTGCCAATACAGCTTATCGTCCTTCCTTAGCTCAGTTGGTAGAGCAGTGGACTCTTAATCCATGGGTCATAGGTTCGAGCCCTATAGGGAGGATTAAACATCATAAGAAAAAGCCCTTTGTTTAGGGCTTTTTGCTTGTTTTAAAATCAATTTGTTACGATTTTATCAATTTTTTGACAATCTGCTGGTCGTCTTTTATTTTAAAAATTAAAAACGTCATTAAGGTTCTCTGCCATAGTAGGATGCGTAAATATTTGATTCTTAATATAAGTGTATGGAATATGGTTATCCATAGCTAACTTAATCAGGTTTATATTTTCCTGAGCACCTTCACCAAAAAGAGTTGCTCCTAAAATATCTTGTGTTTTTTCATTAACAATAACCTTATAAATACCTCGAAGGTTGCCATTAACATGAGCTCTAGGCATAGCTGAAACCATTAATTCATTTGCTTTATAGGGAAGATTTGCCTCTGCAGCCTCTTTTTCTGTTAAACCTACACGTGCCAAAGCAGGGTTAATAAATAATGTAGTGGGGATATTATTTCTCTGACTAGCGTTATAATCACTCTGTCCAGTTAATTTATTAAAAACTATGCGATAATCGTCCAATGACACATAAGTAAATTGGAGTCCGCCATTGACACCCCCAACAGCATAAACATTTGGAACACTAGTTTCACAATAATCATCAACCTCAATGGCACCATGGTCTGTTACCACAATATCTGTATTTTCAAGTCCCAAGTCAGTAATATTCGATTTACGACCAGTCGCATAAAGGACAGCATCAAAACTCATTTTCTGACCATGATTGCTTAAAATAACATTATCCTCTTCATCATTTTCTAAAGCATTTATCTGAGCATTTAAAACAGGAAATACCGTCTTCTTCCATGTATTCTTTTGCTAGCTGCGCAACGATATCCTCCTCACGTGGCAAAATACGGTTAGCAGTTTCAAAAACGGTGACCTTACTGCCAAGATTAGCATAAAGGCTGGCAAATTCAAGCCCGATATTACCCCCTCCAATGATTCCTAACCTTTGTGGCAAAGTTTCTAATTTTTGAATACCAGTGCTGTCAAAGACATTTTTAGATTCCTTTAATCCTGGTATAGGCAAACGATTTGAAATGGCGCCTGTATTAATCACTATAGTATCAGCTGTTAACCATTCACTATCCTCGCCAGCAACTATTTTAATAACCTTATTAGAGACAAAACTTGCTTTAGCATCATAAAGATCTACACCAGCATTGACCACATTGGCTTTATTTTTCTGATTTAATCGACGCATAACCACCTCTTTTTCAGCCATTGCCTGCTCAAATGTTAAATGATTTTCAGCTGCATGGATTAATGTTTTTGTTGGAATACAGCCAATATTGATACAAGTTCCTCCATACATTGAAGAACTTTCTTCAACAAGAGCAACTTTCTTGCCAAGAGAACTCATCTTAGCAGCAAGTGTCTTTCCAGCTTTACCAAAGCCTATGACTAATAAATCATATGTTTTCATTTTTGTTCTGAAAGTTCTATAATGAAGTTAG
>NZ_DBPA01000044.1:0-7436 GCF_002300045.1 Streptococcus sp. UBA632
TTTTGATACGACGTCTAGCGTCACAAGAGAACTCGACTTAACAAGACACCACTACTTTAACATAAAAGAAAAAGTAGAGAGTACTTTCTCCCGTCGGAGATTTTCTCGCTACTAATCTTAGTATGTTTTTGTTTAGTTAGATGCAGGCTGGTTTTGGTATTTGGCCATGGTTTTTTGAATCACGTCCAAACGTTTTTTAGAGTCTTGCTCAAATAAACGGTATTTGTAGTCAAAATCTTGGCCCAATTCTTTTAATTGTGGGACTTGTTGGTTGATGTCGTTGATGGTTTTTTGAATGATAATCAAATCATCAGCGATGCGTCGGCTGACTTCGTCAGCGTGAGCTATTTCGGCTTTAAAGGTATCACGGTTTTGGTAGAGTTTATGAGCAAAGTATCCTGCTGCAGCTCCAATAAGACCTAGTGTGACAAGGTGTCTTTTTTTCATTGGTTAACCTCCTGTGCAATAGCTTGTGCCAATTTGCCAAGGGCTTCAAAATCAGGTTCGTGCTCTGTAAAGGTAAAGGTTACTTCGTCACTCGCATCGTAGCGAGGGATGAGGTGAACGTGAGCATGAAAGACCGTTTGTCCAGCGACTTCTTCGTTGTTGTTGAGAATGTTCATGCCGACAGCACCTGTGGATTTTTGCACGGCGCGAGCCACCTTAGGCAAACGAGCAAAGAGTGTCTTTGATGTTTGTTCAGACATAGCAAGGACATTGCGAACGTGTTCTTTTGGAATCAACAAGGTATGCCCTTTAGTGGTTTGTGAGATGTCTAAAAAGGCAAGGACATCCTCGTCCTCATAGACTTTTGATGATGGGATGTCACCAGCGGCAATGTTACAAAAGATACAATTTTCCATTTGAATCACCTATAATCCTTTGATTTTGTTATAATTATTATATCAAAAAAATGTAGGTATCTTATGTTAAAATTGGAAAATATAACTGGGGGATATGTTAATATCCCTGTTTTAAAAAATGTGTCTTTTGAGGTTGTAAAGGGTGAGTTGGTTGGGCTCATCGGGCTAAATGGTGCGGGAAAATCCACCACTATCAATGAAATTATTGGTTTATTGACGCCTTATCAAGGGGAAATTTCGCTGGATGGTTTGACCTTGGAAAAAGACGCTTCGGCATATCGCCAAAAAATTGGTTTTATTCCTGAAACGCCAAGCTTGTATGAAGAATTGACCCTGCGTGAGCATTTGGAAACGGTGGCTATGGCTTATGATTTGGATTATGATAAGGCCATGGCGCGTGCGATGGACTTGCTTGAGCTTTTTCGCTTGTCAGACAAATTGGACTGGTTTCCTATTCATTTTTCAAAAGGGATGAAGCAAAAGGTGATGATTGTTTGTGCGTTCATGATTGACCCAAGCTTATTTATCGTGGATGAGCCTTTCTTGGGCTTGGACCCCCTAGCGATTTCACATTTAACGGAATTATTGGACCAAGAAAAAGCAAAGGGCAAGGCTATCTTGATGTCAACTCACGTGCTAGATGCGGCTGAAAAAATGTGTGACCGTTTTGTCATTTTACATCAAGGTCAGGTGCGTGCAACAGGAACATTGGCAGATTTGCGCCAGCAATTTGGCAAGGAAAACGCTAGTTTGACGGATATTTACATGGCTTTAACTAAAGAGGGGTAATCATGAAAGAAGTATTTCAAAAACGGCGTCATGATTTTGTCAATACCTGCTTCAAATACCTACGCTATGTTTTTAACGACCATTTTGTCTTGGTTTTGTTTATCCTGTTTGGCTTTTTGATGGTGCAATACAGTCAGTTGTTGCGTCATTTTCCTGAGCAACACGTCTGGATTGGCTTGATTTTAATTCTTGTCATTGGAGCATTATTGAGTTTTGGCAGTATTGCGACCTACCTAGAGGCGCCAGATAAATTGTTTTATTTGCCTAAAGAAACTGAGATTGTGGCTTGGTTGACTCAGGCACGCCGCAGGGCTTTTTGGCTTTGGGTGAGCGTGCAAACAGCGGTCTTGCTCTTTTTGGAACCTGTCTTTTTCAAAATCGGTTTTTCTTGGCTCATGTTTGCAGGCATGCTGGTTGTGCTTGCCTTTTGCAAATGGTGGGTGATGAAAAGAAAGAGCAGTGCTTTTTACGCTCAAGGGCGCTTTTCATGGGAACAAACCATTGCTTATGAGGAAAGACGTCGCCAGCGCATTTTGCGTTTCTTTGCCTTGTTTACAACGGTTAAGGGCATCACTGCTAGTGTCAAACGCCGTTCGTATTTGGACGGTGTGTTGCGAGTGGTTCCTAAAAAACACGCTCAAACTTGGCTCAATTTATACACCTGTGCTTTTTTGCGTAGTTCGGATTATTTAGCCTTGACCTTGCGTCTGACGGTTTTGAGCTTTTTGGCCTTGGTTTTCATGCCAAATCGTATGGTGGCCGTGGCTTTAGCCTTGCTATTTAATTATTTGTTGCTCTTTCAATTGCTGGGCTTGGCCCAACATTTTGATTACCAATACTTGACACAATTGTACCCTTTGACAAAAGCAGATAAAAGCAGCAATTTAAAAACCTTTTTACGAAGTCTGTCTTATGTGATTGCGGTGCCACAGTTGGTATTAACCCTCAATTGGCAGGCTGCACTGGTCTTTTTGGTGGTGACTGTGATTGTGACAGAAGGTTACATTTCTTACAAAATCGGAAAGATGATTGACTAGGCGTGTTAAAAAAAGTAAAATAGAATGTAAAACAAAACAGAATGGAGGGTAGAAAGAGTGACAATGTCAGATCAGGAATTAACCATGATTCCGCTGCGTGGCAAGAGTGGTAAGGCTTTTATCGGTCAATATGCAAACGGTGAAAAGATTTTCATCAAGTTTAACACCACACCGATTTTACCAGCGCTTGCTAAAGAACAGATCGCTCCCCAATTGTTGTGGGTACGTCGGACTGGCAACGGAGATACCATGAGTGCCCAAGAATGGCTCAATGGTAGAATTTTGGCCAAAGAAGACATGGGCAGTAAGCAAATTATCCATATCCTATGGCGTTTGCACAAATCACGTCCCTTGGTCAATCAGTTATTGCAATTAAACTATAAAATTGAAAATCCGTATGACTTGTTGGTGGATTGGGAACGCAACGCACCCCGACAAATCCGAGAAAATACCTACTTACAAGGCATTGTAAAAGAATTAAAACGTAGCTTACCAGAATTTGACTCGCAAGCTGCGACCATCGTGCATGGTGATATTAAGCATAGCAACTGGGTCATTACGACCAGTGGCATGATTTACCTTGTGGATTGGGACTCTGTTCGCTTGACAGACAGAATGTATGATGTTGCCTTTTTACTAAGCCATTATATTCCTCAGTCACGCTGGGAAGAATGGCTACAATATTATGGTTACAAGCAGATGGATGACATCTACGAAAAGATTGTTTGGTATGGGCAGTTTTCATATCTCGCACAGATTTTAAATTGTTTTGACAAACGCGATATGGAACACGTCAACCAAGAAATCTACGGCTTACGAAAATTTAGAGAGTGGGTTAGTAAAAATAAATTATGAGAGTTAGAAAACGTAAGGGTGCTGAAGATCATTTAGCCAATCACCCTCATCATGTGATTACCAATCCAGAAGCAGCCAAGGGGCATTGGCATGAGGTTTTTGGCAATGATAACCCCATTCACATCGAAGTGGGGTCTGGAAAAGGTGCCTTTATCACAGGAATGGCCTTGCAAAACCCGTCCATCAATTACATCGGTATTGATATTCAGGTGTCAGTTTTGAGTCATGCCTTGGATAAGGTGCTAGACAGCCAAGCGCCAAATGTTAAGTTGCTATTGGTTGATGGGTCGGATTTGACCAATTATTTTGCGGACGGCGAAGTGGATTTAATGTATTTGAACTTTTCGGATCCATGGCCTAAAAAACGCCATGAAAAACGCCGTTTGACTTACAAAACATTTTTAGATACGTATCGACGCATTTTACCTGAATATGGTGAAGTTCATTTTAAAACGGATAATCGAGGATTATTTGAGTACAGTTTAGCTAGCTTTTCACAATATGGTATGATTTTGAAGAAAGTTTGGTTGGATTTACATGCTAGTGATTTTGAGGGAAATGTCATGACAGAGTACGAGGAAAAATTTTCTCAGAAAGGTCAAGTCATTTACCGTGTAGAAGCACAATTTTAGTAGTTTAACTTTATTTAATTTTATTTGTTTGATGTTATTTTTGCTTTGCTGGGATAATATGGGCTTATCCAAGTATTTTTTACACTAACCTAATTAAAAAATTAAGAAAGATTAATGAGATATTAAAGGAAGTGTACGATACTAGCATGAGCTTTATCGTATAGTTAATAGGTAAAATAGCATGGATTTTAGAAGGCGATTAGAGATTTTTGTTAAACAAAAGAGGATGCGGATTTCCTTTTTTATCATTGCTACGGCTGTGATATTATTTATTTATATCCTAGCACGTAAGGAGTTTTTTGACTTAAAAAGTCCGTATGTTTTAGGGATCTTACTGTTAATGCTATTTGCTTACAGTATCGTTGTCCATATCGATAGTAGGCGTTTTGTCTTACCTAGTTTGATTTTGGATAGTGTGAGTTACCTGCATCTGTATGCTTTTGATATGAATGATTGCTTTATGCTAGTTGATAACGAATATAATGACGTTGTAGTCCGATTATTTCATTTTAGACCAAGGGTGGGAGAGAGCCCTTTTAATCATATCAGTAAAGAAAACGCTTTGAAGTTTAAATCAAATCTCAATCGTGCCAAACGTGGCGAAGCTTTTACAACTGTCAGTAGAATTAGTCGTGGGCAAAAAACGCCACTCTATTTAGAAATGATTTATTCGCCTATTTATGACCATAGTGGGAAAACTATTGGTGTTTTGTGCTTTATCTTAGACGTGACGTGGCAAAAGACGCGTGAAGAAAAGATCAATGAAATGATTTCAAAAGATTTTCTCACCAAACTTTACAACCGCAGTTACGTTGAATCGGCCTTTAACGAATGTATGTTTAACAAGATGGAAACGGTCACCTTGATCTTGTCAGATCTGAATGACTTTAAGCATTACAACGATACCAAAGGGCACATTTACGGTGATAATCTTTTGGTGCGTTATAGCAGAATTTTGGAAGATATCATGCCTGATAATGCCGTTGTGGCCCGTTTGGGGGGAGATGAATTTGTGGTGTTATTGCCAGGTGTTTCCCGCAAGCAGACCGAATTTTTAATCAATGTGGCAAGATTAGCCTTGTTTGAAGATATAGGTATTACGGCGTCTTATGGTTTTCATACCGATTCTTACGCCTCACACAAGTCCTTTGTGGACTTTTATATGATTGCTGACCGAAGAATGTATCGAAATAAAAAGAATAAAAGGAGTTTAGTTGAAAATGAATGAGCAGTCGGTTGTTGTTGTCATCCCTGCTTATGAACCAGATATCCGTTTATTAGAACTTTTGCAGGATATTTGAACACGTAAGGCCAGGCCTTTTCATATTATTTTAGTTGATGACGGAAGTGGTGACGATTACAAAGATATTTTTAAAGAAGCTCAGACTACTTATCATTGCCGTTTGTTGACCCACGAGGTTAATAAAGGGAAGGGACGGGCTTTAAAGACCGCTATTTTGGCTATTTTGAAAACGCTTCCTGAAGCTAAAGGAATAGTGACCATTGATTCTGATGGGCAACACACCTATGAGGATACGCTAAAATGTATCCAAGCCTTTTTGCAATACCCAGACAGTTTGATTTTGGGTGTTCGGACCTTTGAAGAATCCGTGCCCTTGCGAAGTCGTTTTGGAAATGTCTTGACCCGTGATATTTTAGATGTTTTCACAGGTATGAAGGTGTCAGACACGCAGACAGGGCTTCGAGTGATTCCTATGGCTTGGCTTCCTTGTTTGTTGGAGGTTGAAGGTGAGCGATATGAATTTGAGATGAATATGCTCCTACAAGCTAAGGAGGACCATATTCCAATTCGTGAGGTGCTCATAGCAACTATTTATATCAATGAGAACGAATCATCCCATTTTGATGTGGTTCGTGATTCTATCCGTATCTACAAGGTCTTTTTCAAGTACATTTTTGCTTCACTGTTGTCATTTTTGGTGGATATTGGTATCTTTACCGTCTTAATGATGGTCTTTAAAGGCTTGAATTTTGGGACAGTTGTGATAGCATCTGTACTGGCTCGGATAGTGTCGTCTATTGTTAATTTCACCTTAAATCGCAACCTTGTTTTCCAACAAGGTCGTCCTAGCAGTGCTGTCAAATACTTTATCCTAGTGGTGGTTCAGATTATGTTGTCAAGTTATTTGGTGACTTTCTTTGGGCAATTGTGGCAAGCTATTCCAATTTCAGTGGTGAAAATCATTGTGGATAGCGTCTTATTCTTTGTTAGTTATTTTGTGCAAAAGAGATTTATTTTTAGGAACAATGAAAATTAGTCAAAAATTATTATATTTAGGAGCTTTTGTAACGAGTCTTTTTTATCTGTCTTGGCGTTTAATCATGACCATTCCTTGGCATGATTCGTGGTTTGCTTTGATTTTTGGGGTATTACTTTGGGGAAGTGAGTTGGTATCGTCTATCACGGCTTTTATCATCACTTCCAATAAACACAAGGATTTTAAGCTGGAAAAACCAGAGATTGCTCCAGAGCGTTATCCTGATGTGGATGTTCTCATTGCTACCCACAATGAGGACCCTGATTTGCTTTACAAAACGGTGAACGCTTGTACTTATATGCATTACCCTGACAAATCTAAGGTGCATATTTACGTTTGCGATGACACGGACCGTCCTGAAGTGGCTGCCTTGGCAAAGGAATTGGGCGTAGGTTATTTTGGCTTGTCGGACAACAAAGATGCCAAATCTGGGAATTACAACAATGCCTTAAATCAAACCTCATCACCTTTGGTAGCGACTTTTGATGCAGACATGATTCCATATAGTGAGTTTTTGCTGGAAACGGTGCCTTATTTTGTGGAACAAGTCGAGGCAGACGCGAATGACGAAGAGTTGGACAAAGCACCGATTGGTTTGATTCAAACCCCGCAAAGCTTTTACAATGAGGATATCTTCCAATATCATCTTTTTTCAGAGGGTACCTTGCCTAATGAACAAGATTTCTTTTCAAAAGGGATTAACAACTTTAATAGCGCCTGTGGCTCAGCCTTTTACACGGGGTCAAATACCGTGCTTTATCGCAAGGCTATTGATGATGCGGGCGGATTTCCAACAGATACCATTACTGAGGACTTTGAGCTTGGAGCACGCATGAATATCGAGGGCTATGTCAATTATTCGACTGATGCGCCAATGGCAAGTGGCTTGACGCGTTTGGCGATGCGTGATGTGTCAAAAGAATACCGCACACAGATTTGGGGAGAAATTGTGGAAACGATTTTTGCACCTTATTTAACCAT
>NZ_DBPA01000036.1:0-10747 GCF_002300045.1 Streptococcus sp. UBA632
TCAAGGGAATTTGAGATTTTTTTGAAAAAAATAGTAAATCGATAGAATGATATTCACGGCTGAATCGACCGAAGCTGTTGTTTTATCAGTTAGAGGTGAGTAAGGGACCATTTTAGCCCATATGAGTACGATATATCCCTATATTGGTTTTTTCCATTACTTGCTTAATAGGGCTTCTGTCGGCCTTAAATTAGCTTCTTAAGCATTTCTTCGAGGAAACAATACTACTTGATATAGAGAACTATTTTTTTAACTTATTGATGTGAAAATCTACTTAACAGAAAATTACTATTATTTCATGGATTTCTTATGGCGTATCAGGTGAATAACACATTTTAAACATTTCTTTATACAAAGTTGTATGACTTATCAACCATTAACATTGCTATTAATAGTTTGAGGAGATTTAGCTAACTTTTAGACAGTTATCAATTAGAATCTCCATCATTTCCTGATATATCGAAAAAGATGATTCACAATACTAAATTAACGTCAAATGAGCTATTTAAACCATTTCTATGAATTACAACACAATTTTCCTATTAACGTGATTAAACGCCCATATAAAGGGTTTGATAGCCTTAAATAGAACCTAAGTATATTATAGCTTTAAAACGACATATAAGCCCGTCTATATGCTAGAGAGCCCTATTGAGCTTCTTACATTTATTAAATCGTAAGCGATATACAAAAACACCTGCTTGCGAAATATTTCTAAGCTAGAGATATTTCGTAAACAAGTGTTCCTATATGACAATATGATGAGTGTTCCCGCTAGGAAAAATCCTAGCGGTAGACCAGAGCTAGACTAAGAATGCGAACATTCCATCATCATAACACTCAACAAAATTGATAAAAATTATACTAACTCAATGATAGCCATTGGAGCAGCGTCACCACGGCGTGGTTCAGTTTTTAGAATACGAGTGTATCCACCGTTGCGTTCTGCGTAACGAGGTGCAATATCATCGAAAAGTTTTTGAAGCGCAGTTTGTGAAGTGTATGTTTCAGTTGCTTCGTCAAAGTTTTCAGATGCAATTTCATTACGAACAAAAGCAGCAGCTTGACGGCGAGCATGAAGATCACCACGTTTACCTAAAGTAATCATCTTTTCTACTGTTTTTCGGATTTCTTTAGCGCGAGCTTCAGTTGTTACAATAGATTCGTTGATCAAAAGATCAGTTGTCAAATCACGAAGCATTGCTTTACGTTGTGAACTAGTACGTCCTAATTTACGGTAAGCCATTTTTTCCTCCTATATTATTTTATTATTTATCGTTTTTAAGTCCAAGTCCAAGATCAACAAGTTTAACCTTAACTTCTTCAAGGCTTTTACGACCTAGATTGCGGACTTTCATCATTTCAGGTTCGGTTTTTTCAGTTAAATCAAACACAGTATTGATACCTGCACGTTTTAGACAGTTGTATGAACGAACTGACAAATCAAGTTCTTCAATAGTACGATCTAAGACTTTTTCATCGTTAACTTTTTCTACTTCCTTCATGACATCTGTATTTTTAGCTACTTCTGTCAAGTCAGTAAATAGATTTAAGTGTTCGATTAAAACACGTGCAGAAAGACCTAGTGCGTCTTCAGGAATGATTGTTCCGTTTGTCATGATTTCAATAGTCAATTTATCAAAACCATCATTGCTACCTACACGAGCTGGTTCTACTTGATAATTAACTTTTTTCACCGGTGTATAGATAGAATCTACAGCAAGAGTGCCCACCGGAGCATCATCTTTTTTGTTACCTTCAGCTGGAACATAACCACGTTTTTTAGCTACTGTCATAGTTGCTTTCAAACTATGTCCTTCAGCGATGGTGAAAAGATAATGATCAGAATTGACAATTTCAACGTCACTGTCTGTTAAGATATCCCCTGCAGTTACTTCTGCCGGACCTTCAACATCGAGTTCAATGATTTTTTCATCATCGACATAAGATTTTACTGCAAGTCCCTTAATATTAAGGATGATTTGCATAACATCTTCGCGTACACCTGGAATAGTGTCAAATTCGTGGAGTACTCCATCAATTTTGATTGATGTTACTGCCGCACCTGGGAGTGAAGACAAGAGTACACGACGAAGAGAATTACCTAGAGTTGTCCCATAACCACGTTCAAGTGGTTCAATAACAAATCTACCGTAATCTTTATTTTCATCAATTTTTGTTATTATTGGTTTTTCAAACTCAATCATTTATTATACTCCCTCGAAACGAATCTTGTGTACTATTAACAATTATGATTACACACGACGACGTTTTGGAGGACGAGCACCATTGTGTGGCACAGGAGTAACGTCACGGATTGAAGTCACTTCAAGACCAGCAGCGGCAAGAGCACGAATAGCAGACTCACGACCTGAACCAGGACCTTTTACAGTAACTTCAACGGTTTTAAGACCATGTTCTTGTGCAGATTTAGCAGCAGCTTCTGCAGCCATTTGTGCAGCGAATGGAGTAGATTTACGAGAACCTTTAAATCCAAGAGCACCAGCTGATGACCATGCAATTGCGTTACCATGCACATCTGTAATCATAACAATAGTGTTATTAAATGTAGCGTGAATATGAGCAACACCAGATTCGATGTTCTTTTTCACACGACGTTTACGTGTTGGTTTAGCCAATTTTTTTACCTCCTATTTTATTTTTTCTTACCTGCAATCGCAACAGCTTTACCTTTACGAGTGCGAGCGTTATTTTTAGTGTTTTGTCCACGGACAGGAAGTCCACGACGGTGACGGATTCCACGATATGAACCGATTTCCATCAAACGTTTGATGTTCAAGTTTACTTCACGACGAAGGTCACCTTCAACTTTAATTGCATCAACTTCACGACGGATAGCATCTTCTTGGTCTGATGTTAAATCTTTAACACGGATGTCTTCTGAAACACCAGCTGCAGCTAAGATTTTCTTAGAAGTCGCAAGTCCGATACCATACACATAAGTAAGTGAAATTACTACACGTTTTTCATTTGGAATATCAACTCCAGCAATACGAGCCATTTTTTCTCCTTTCTATATTATCCTTGACGTTGTTTGTGTTTTGGATTTGATGGACAAATTACCATAACACGACCGTTACGACGAATAACTTTACAGTATTCGCAAATTGGTTTGACTGATGGTCTTACCTTCATTTTTTTATCCCTCCAATTATTTCGATTATTTAAAGCGGTATGTGATACGGCCACGAGTTAAGTCGTAAGGACTCATTTCAACAGTAACACGATCACCTACCAAGATACGGATATAGTTCTTACGGATTTTTCCTGATACAGTTGCCAAGATTTGGTGTCCATTTTCTAACTCAACAGTAAACATAGCATTAGGCATCGTCTCAACAACTTTACCTTCGATTTCAATCACATCTTCTTTTGCCACGCAAAAGCCCCCCTCTAAATTTCGATTTGATGTCCTCTGGATACAGAGGTAACAATTATAAGTCAGACTAACCTATTATAGCATCAAATTAATGCTTACGCAAGTATTAAAATCTCATTATTTTAATTTTGCTACAACATCTGCAATGTCAGCAAAAACAGCATCAATATCTTGGTTACCTTGAATATCGTAAACAAGACCTGATTGACGATAATGTGAAAGAATTGGTGCTCCTTGAGCGATATTAACATCAAGACGGCGTTTTACAGTTTCAGGTTTGTCATCTTCGCGTTGGTAGAAATCATCTTCATTGTAATCACCAACTGGTGGATTGAATACTTTGTGGAATGTTTCTCCTGTTTTGCGGTTAATGATACGACCACTCAAACGTTCAACAAGTGAATCTGGGTTAACATCGATGTTAATCACACCATCTAATGTCAAATTCAAGTTGTTAAGAGTTTCGTCCAAAGCATGTGCTTGTTCGATAGTACGTGGGTAACCATCAAGCAAGAAACCTTTTTCTGCAATATCAGCTTGTGCTAAGCGTTCTTTAACAATACCGTTTGTCACTTCATCAGGAACCAATTCACCTTTATCGATGAATGATTTTGCCAATACACCCATTTCGGTTTTGTTTGCCATTGCTGCACGGAACATATCTCCAGTAGAAATATGTACTAAACCAAATTTTTCAACAATTTTGGCTGCTTGAGTCCCTTTACCAGCACCTGGCAAGCCCATAATCAAAAGATTCATAATCGTCTCCTTATTTTGTTATTAAATAAATCTANNTAGATTTATTTAATAACAAAATAGAAGGTTGACAAAGTCAACCTATATTCTATTCTGCTATATTCATGAAACCAACATACTTTCTCTTTAAGAGATAACCTTCAAGTTGTTTCATTCCTTCAATTCCTGTTGAGATCAAGATCAACAAACTTGTTCCCCCTAAAGCAATGCTGCTAGACAAATCCATCATTTGTTGAGCAACAATTGGTGTTAGAGAAATGAATGCTAGAAAAACAGATCCAACAGTGGCTAATTTCTTCAATAATGAAGACAAATAATCTTCCGTTTCGCGTCCAGGTCGAACACTAGGAATATAAGACGCTCCCTTTTGCAAGTTCTCGGCTGTTTTTTCGGGATTGACTTGCACAAAAGTATAGAAGAAAGAGAATAGGATAATTAGCACTGCATAAACAACCATTCCTGTTGGGGTTTGGTAGTTTAATAGTTTTTCAAGGTTCGTTAGCCAAGGAATATCTCGACCATTTGAAATCAACGGGATAATCGTACTTGGAATAGTTGTAATCGAGCTCGCAAAGATAACGGGAATAACGCCAGCTGGATTAATTTTTAAAGGAAGGTACGAACTTGTTGGAGCTCCCTTTTCAAGTTTTGTATATTGAATTGGAATTTTATATTCTGCTTGTTGAACAAATGTGGTAAAGAAAACAATAACCAACACTGCTAAGATCAACAAAGCAACAAAGATGTATGAAGACATTAAATCACTTGAACGAACGTTCACGAAGAAGTCTTCATAAATCGTTGAGATTGCACTTGGAATTGATGAGATAATACCCGCGAAGATAATCATTGATACACCATTCCCAAAACCTTTATCCGTGATTTGCTCACCCAACCAAGTAACAATCATGCTACCTGTTGTTAAAAGAGCGCCAATCAAAAGATAGGTTTTGACATTTGGGGTAGAAACCAATGCTATGCTTGATAAGGTATTAAATCCTGCGGTAATCCCAATAGATTGAACAAATGCTAAAGCAAGAGAAATGTAGCGCGTTGCCTGATTTAACTTACGACGCCCTACTTCACCTTGCTTACTCCATTCGACAAACTTAGGTAGAATGTCCATTTGTAGAAGTTGAACAATGATGGATGCTGTGATATAAGGGCTGACCCCCATTGAAAATACAGAGAAGTTACTCATAGCATTCCCTGAAACAAGGTTCAACATGTTCAAAAAGGGAAGTTCTCCTAATTGTCCTAGGCTTTTCGCATTAATTCCAGGAACTGTAATATGTGTTCCAACACGGAAAACGAAAATAATAAAAAGTGTAAAGAAAATCTTATTTCTAACATTTTTTACTTTTAGCGCATCCTTAAGTAGCTTAAAGAACATTCTATGTCCCCCTCAATTAGATGACTTCGACTGAACCACCTTTAGCTGTGATCGCTGCTTCAGCAGATTTAGAGAATTTAGCTGCTTTAACAGTCAATTTTTTAGTCAATTCACCGTTACCAAGGACTTTAACACCTGATTTTTCAGCACGAACGATTCCAGCTTCTTTAAGAACAACTGGAGTTACTTCTGTACCATCTTCAAAAACATTAAGTTGATCAAGGTTTACAAGTGCGTATTCTTTTGCGTTAACGTTTGAAAAACCACGTTTTGGCATACGACGGAACAATGGTGTTTGTCCACCTTCAAAACCAAGACGTACTTTTCCACCGCTACGTGCTTTTTGACCTTTTTGACCACGTCCGGCAGTTTTACCATTACCAGATGATGTACCACGACCTACACGATTACGTACTTTACGTGAACCTTCTGCTGGTTTAAGTTCATGAAGTTTCATTATTTAATTTCTCCTTTATTTGTAAAATGCTAGCGCCCCTATAGGGGGAAAGGACTCCCTATAGAAACTCGCCTATACCATTATCTAGTTTAAGCCGCAAGAGTTTCCTCTGCGACTTAAACGAACACTCATATTGATGTTAATTATTTAACATCTTCAACAGTTACTAAATGTGAAACTGCAGTAATCATTCCACGGATAGCTGGAGTGTCTTCTTTGACAACTGAGCTATTCAATTTACCAAGTCCAAGTGCGGCAACTGTTTTACGTTGAGCAGGGATGCGTCCGATTGGAGACTTAGTCAAAGTAATTTTAATTTGAGCCATGATGATCTCCTTTCTTAAGCTAAATCAGAAACTGAAACACCGCGAAGAGCAGCGACATCTTCAGCACGTTTAAGTTGTTTCAAACCTTCAACAGTTGCACGAACGATGTTGATTGGAGTGTTTGAACCAAGTGATTTAGATGTAACATCCGCTACACCAGCCAATTCGATGACGGCACGAACAGCACCACCAGCGGCAACCCCCGCACCTTCAACAGCAGGTTTCAATAATACTTTTGCTCCACCAAATTCTGAACGAACTTCGTGAGGAATAGTTGTACCAACCATTGGTACTTCGATCATGTTCTTTTTAGCGCTTTCGACAGCTTTACGGATAGCTTCTGGTACTTCTTGAGCTTTACCAGTACCAAAACCTACACGACCATTACGGTCACCAACAACTACAAGAGCAGCAAAGCGAAGACGACGTCCACCTTTTACAACTTTTGTAACACGGTTGATGGCAACAACGCGCTCTTCAAGTTCAACTGCATTATCTTTAAATGCCATTATTAAGTGTCCTCCCTATTAGAATTTCAATCCGTTTTCACGAGCTGAGTCAGCCAAAGCTTTAACACGTCCGTGATAGAGATATCCACCGCGGTCAAACACCACTTCAGAAATACCTTTAGCTACTGCGCGTTCAGCAACAAGTCTACCGACAACAATGGCTTGTTCTGTTTTAGTTCCTTTTGAAACTTCTTTATCAAGAGTTGATGCACTTGCGAGCGTTACACCCGCTACGTCATCAATTACTTGAGCGTAGATGCCTGTATTAGAACGGAAAACGTTCAAACGTGGGCGATCAGCAGTTCCAGAGAGTTTACCGCGAACGCGACGATGGCGTTTTTGACGGATTTTATTTTTATCTGGTTTCGAAATCACAATTTTCACCTCTTAATTTTTTAAATGATGTCAAAATGACACGTTATAAATACTAGAATAGGGATTTTGCAAGAAGAACTCTCGCAAAAACTCCCATAATCTATTATTTACCAGTTTTACCTTCTTTACGACGAACGTATTCACCAACGTAACGGATACCTTTACCTTTATAAGGTTCTGGAGCACGAAGGCTACGAATGTAAGCTGCTGTTTGACCAACAACTTCTTTGTTGATACCGTTAACGACGATGTTAGTTGCAGATGGTACTTCAAATGAAATGCCTTCTGGAGCTTCTACTTCGTCTTGGTGAGATTTACCGACAGAAAGTACAAGTTTTGAACCTTGAAGTTGTGCACGGTATCCAACCCCACGCATTTCAAGTTCTTTTTTGAAACCTTCAGAAACACCAACAACCATGTTGTTCAAGTTAGCACGAGTTGTACCATGAATTGTTTTCATTTCTTTTGAGTCATTTGGACGGTGAAGTGAAACTTCATTGCCTTCAACTTTGATTTCAATATTTTTGTTAAACTCACGAGTGAGTTCGCCTTTAGGTCCTTTAACAGTTACTACATTGTTATTGTTAGTAACTTCTACACCAGCAGGCAAGTTGATAACTTTATTACCAATACGTGACATAGTTTTATATTCTCCTGTTAAATTGTCAAGCCGCTTAATGCGACGAGTTTTCACGGGGCGACTACTATATGCTTAGTAGTCCATTTGTTAGTAAGAAATGTGTTGTACTTATCTTACCAAACGTAAGCAATAACTTCTCCACCAACGTTCTTTTGACGTGCTTCTTTGTCAGTCAAAAGACCTTCTGATGTAGAGATAATTGCAATTCCAAGTCCGTTAAGAACTTTAGGAACATCTTCACGTTTTGCGTAAACACGAAGACCTGGTTTAGAAACACGTTTCAAGTTAGTGATAACGCGTTCTCCGTTTTGTCCATATTTAAGGAAAACACGGATGATTCCTTGTTTGTCATCTTCGATGATTTCAACGTTTTTCACGAAACCTTCGCGTTTAAGAATTTCAGCAATTCCTTTTTTAATGTTTGAAGCAGGTACTTCTAACACTTCATGTTTTGCTTGGTTAGCATTACGGATGCGTGTTAGAAAATCTGCAATTGGGTCAGTCATAACCATTTTTATATTCTCCTCTTACTAGTAGTTTGAATTACTCACTTGCTAGTTAATGTCATGGGAAAGCAACAGTCGTTGCCTTCCTATTCTTATCTCATCGACTTACCAAGAAGCTTTGGTAACCCCTGGGATTTGTCCTTTGTAAGCTAACTCACGGAAGCAAACACGGCAAAGTTTGAATTTGCGGTAAACTGAATGTGGACGGCCACAACGTTCGCAACGAGTGTAAGCTTGCGTAGAGAATTTCGCAGGGCGATGATTCTTAGCAATCATAGATTTTTTAGCCAATTAATTTACCTCCAAAATTATTTTGCGAAAGGCATTCCAAGGCCTTTAAGCAATTCACGACCTTCTTCGTCAGTGTTAGCTGTAGTTACGATAACAATATCAAGACCACGTACTTTATCAACATCATCAAAGTTGATTTCTGGGAAAATCAATTGTTCTTTCACACCAAGTGTGTAGTTACCACGTCCGTCAAAAGATTTTGTTGGAACACCGTGGAAGTCACGCACACGTGGAAGTGAAACAGTAACCAATTTATCTAAGAATTCGTACATACGTTCACCACGAAGGGTAACTTTTGCACCGATCGCTACACCTTCACGAAGACGGAAGCCAGCGATTGATTTCTTAGCTTTAGTAATCAATGGTTTTTGACCTGAAATAAGTGCCAATTCAGCAGCAGCTTTTTCAAGGTTTTTAGCGTTATTTACAGCATCACCAACACCCATGTTAAGAACGATTTTCTCAACTTTTGGGACAGCCATAACTGAAGAATAGTTAAATTTTTCAGTCAAAGCAGGAACAACTTCGTTAGTGTATTTTTCTTTTAAGCGATTTGCCATTATATACTTTTCTCCTTTCCTTCGTGATTAATCAAGCACTTCGCCTGATTTTTTGTTGTAACGAACTTTTTTGCCGTCAACAACTTTGTAACCAACACGTCCTACTACACCATTTTTGTCAAGAACTTGAACATTAGACACATGGATTGGTGCTTCTTTTTCCACGATAGCACCTTGAGGGTTTTCGTTGTTTGGTTTTTGATGTTTTTTAACGATAGCAACACCTTCAACAACAACTTTGTTGACTTTAGGAAGGGCTTTAAGAACTACAGCTTCAACGCCTTTGTCCTTACCAGCAATAACGCGAACTTTATCGCCTTTTTTTACAAACATTTGGTTTTTCTCCTATTATTTCTTACGCCCTAATGGGCACCCTGCAAAAGCAGGGGACTTAGTTTGTGTTATGTATGAATTAAAGTACTTCTGGTGCAAGTGACACGATCTTCATGAAGCCACCTTCACGCAATTCACGTGCAACAGGGCCGAAGATACGAGTTCCACGAGGTGTTTTGTCTTCGCGGATGATTACTGCAGCATTGTCATCAAATTTGATGTATGAACCGTCTGGACGGCGCGCACCTGATTTAGTACGAACAACTACGGCTTTAACAACATCACCTTTTTTAACAGCGCCACCAGGAGTAGCTTGTTTTACAGAAGCAACGATTACGTCACCGATGTTAGCGAATTTACGTCCTGAACCACCAAGAACTTTGATAGTCAAGATCTCACGAGCACCGCTATTATCAGCAACTTTCAAGCGAGTTTCTTGTTGAATCATTTCAAATTTCTCCTTTTAGTTTGATTAGATAATAACAGCTTCTTCCACAACTTCTACAAGACGGAAACGTTTTGTAGCTGAAAGTGGACGAGTTTCCATGATACGAACGATATCGCCTTCTTTAGCAACGTTGTTTTCATCATGTGCTTTGTATTTTTTAGAATAGTTGATACGTTTACCATAGACTGGGTGGTTACGTTTTGTTTCAACTATAACAGTGATTGTTTTATCCATTTTGTCAGATACAACACGTCCAACAAGTGTTTTACGTTGATTACGTTCCATTATTAGAATTTCTCCTTTCCCAATCTATTATTTCTTTTCTGATTGCACAGTTTTAACACGTGCAATTTGTTTTTTAACTTCGTTCAAACGAGCAGTTTGATCAAGTTGACCTGCTGCAGCTTGGAAACGAAGGTCGAAAAGTTCTTTCTTAAGTTCGTTTTCTTTCTTAGCAAGTTCTTCTTGAGAAAGACCACGAAGCTCTTTAACAAAATCTTTAATTTCTTGAAGTTTCATGTTTTCTCCTTATTCTGCTTCACGTTTCACGAATTTCGTTTTAACTGGTAATTTGTGGCTTGCAAGACGAAGCGCTTCGCGTGCAACTTCTTCAGAAACACCTGCGATTTCGAACATCACTTTACCACGTTTAACTGGTGCTACCCAACCTTCTGGAGCCCCTTTACCAGAACCCATACGTACACCGATAGCTTTAGCAGTGTATGATTTGTGTGGGAAGATTTTAATCCAAAC
>NZ_DBPA01000036.1:10766-42537 GCF_002300045.1 Streptococcus sp. UBA632
CAAACTTTACCACCACGCTTCATGTAACGAGTCATTGCAATACGGGCAGCTTCGATTTGGCGGTTTGTAATCCAGTGGCTAGTTGTTGCTTGAAGACCGTATTCACCAAATGCAACTTCTTTACCACCTTTAGCTTCACCGCGCATTTTTCCACGGAATTCACGACGGTGTTTAACACGTTTAGGTACTAACATTTGTTATTTGCCTCCTTTAGTGTTTTTACGAGCTGGAAGAACTTCACCACGGTAGATCCAAACTTTAACACCAAGTTTACCGTAAGTAGTATCAGCTTCTTCCCAAGCATAATCGATATCAGCACGAAGTGTGTGAAGTGGAACTGTTCCTTCTGAGTAACCTTCGCTACGAGCGATATCCGCACCGTTCAAACGACCAGATACTTGAGTTTTGATTCCTTTAGCACCTGCACGCATTGTACGTTGGATAGCTTGTTTTTGAGCACGACGGAAAGCAACACGTTGTTCAAGTTGACGTGCGATGTTTTCACCAACAAGGTGTGCGTCCAAATCAGGTTGTTTGATTTCAACGATGTTGATGTGAACTTGTTTTCCAGTCAATTTGTTAAGTTTAGCGCGAAGCGCATCAACATTAGCTCCACCTTTACCGATAACCATACCTGGTTTTGCAGTGTGAAGTGAAACAATTACTTTATTTACAGCACGTTCAATTTCAATACGAGAAACTGAAGCATCTGCCAATTCTTTTTGGATGAATGAGCGGATTGCAAGATCTTCATGAAGGTAATCCGCGTATTCTTTTTCAGCATACCATTTCGCATCCCAGTCACGGATGATTCCGACACGCATACCAATTGGATGTACTTTTTGACCCACGATTTTACCTCCTTATTTTTCTGACACAACTACTGTAACGTGAGTTGTGCGTTTGTTGATTGGTGAAGCTGAACCTTTAGCACGTGGACGGAAACGTTTCATTGTTGGTCCTTCGTTTGCGAAAGTTTCAGATACTACCAAGTTAGCTTTTTCCAAACCAAAGTTGTTTTCTGCGTTAGCGATAGCAGAGTTAAGAACTTTTTCAACTACACGAGCTGCTTTGTTTGGAGTGAATTTCAAGATTGCGATTGCGTCAGCAACATTCTTACCACGGATAAGATCAAGTACAAGACGTGTTTTACGAGGTGAAACACGGACTGTACGAGCCATTGCTTTAGCTGAAGTAATTTCTGCCATTGTGTCCTCCTCCTAATTAACGACGTGTTTTCTTATCGTCAGCTGCGTGACCTTTGTAAGTACGAGTTGGTGCGAATTCACCAAGTTTGTGACCTACCATGTCTTCTTGGATGTAAACTGGTACGTGTTTACGTCCATCATAAACTGCGATTGTATAACCGATGAAACTTGGGAAGATCGTTGAACGACGTGACCAAGTTTTAATTACTTTTTTCTTTTCGTCATTTGCTTGAGCTTCAACTTTTTTCATCAAATGCTCATCGACGAAAGGTCCTTTTTTAAGACTACGTCCCATTTTGTAGTTTTCTCCTTTAAAATGTAGTACCACAGCGGCCTGTGTGCAAAAATTGCACACTACCGAGCTGGCGGATGATTATTATAAACTAAGCGACTAAACGATTATTTGTCGTTACGACGACGAACGATAAGTTTGTCAGATTTCGCTTTTTTGTTACGAGTTTTAAGACCAAGCGCAGGTTTACCCCAAGGAGTAGATGGCGCTTTACGTCCAACTGGTGCTTTACCTTCACCACCACCGTGTGGGTGATCATTAGGGTTCATTACAGAACCACGAACTGTAGGACGGATACCCATCCAACGGCTACGACCAGCTTTACCAAGGTTTACAAGTGATTGTTGTTCGTTACCAACTGTACCGATTGTTGCACGGCAAGTACCAAGAATCATACGAACTTCGCCTGATTGAAGACGAACAAGAACGTATTTACCTTCTTGACCAAGAACTTGTGCAGATGCACCAGCAGCACGAATCAATTCAGCACCTTTACCTGGTTGAAGTTCGATGTTGTGAATAACTGTACCAACAGGGATGTTAGCAAGTGGAAGAGCATTACCAACTTTGATATCTGCATCCGGACCTGAAACGATACGTTGACCAACTTCAAGACCTTTTGGTGCAAGGATGTAAGCTTTCACACCGTCAGTGTAGTGTACAAGAGCGATGTTAGCTGTACGGTTTGGATCATACTCGATAGTTTTAACAACTGCTTCAACACCGTCTTTGTTACGTTTGAAGTCAATTAAACGGTAGTGACGTTTGTGACCGCCACCTTGGTGACGTACAGTGATGCGACCGTTGTTGTTACGACCAGCTTTGTTTTTAAGTGAAACAAGCAATGATTTCTCAGGAGTGCTTGTAGTGATTTCAGCAAAATCCAAAGAAGTCATATTACGACGACCATTTGTCGTTGGTTTATAAGCTTTAATACCCACGTTATTTCCTCCTTAGATTATTCAGCTTCAGCTGCAAACAACTCGATTGCTTTAGAATCAGCTGTAAGAGTGATGATAGCTTTTTTAGTTTTTGAAGTGAAACCAGTGTAACGACCAACACGTTTTTGTTTTGGTTTTACAGTTACAGTATTCACGTTTGCAACTTTAACTCCGTCAAAAGCAGCTTCAACAGCTTGTTTAATCAAAAGTTTGTGCGCACGAGAGTCAACTTCAAATGTATATTTACCTGCTTCGAGGTCGTACATAGATTTTTCAGTGATTACTGGCTTTTTGATTACGTCGTACAAATTCATTATGCAAGAACCTCCTCGATTTTAGAGATTGCTTCTTTAGTAACAAGAAGTTTGTCGCTGTTTACGATATCAAGAACACTTGCAGTTGTTGCAGTTGCAACTTTAACGTTTGGAAGGTTACGTGCAGAAAGTGCTGCAAATTCATTACCTTCTTCAAGGATTACAAGTACTTTTGAATCAACATTAAGTGCTGAAAGTACATTTGCAAATTCAGCTGTTTTTGGAGCTGCAAATGAAAGGCTTTCTACAGCTACAAATTTGTCTTCAGCTACTTTTGCTGAGTAAACTGATTTCAAAGCAAGGCGACGAACTTTTTGTGGAAGTTTGTAGCCGTATGAACGTGGAGTTGGTCCAAAGACAACACCACCACCACGCCATTGTGGTGAACGAATAGAACCTTGACGAGCACGTCCAGTTCCTTTTTGACGCCATGGTTTACGACCACCACCAGATACTGCTGAACGGTTTTTAACCGCGTGAGTACCTTGACGAAGGCTAGCACGTTGACTGATGATAACGTCAAATACTACTGATTCGTTTGGTTCGATACCGAAAATAGCATCATTCAATTCAACTGAGCTAACTTCTTTCCCAGTTTGGTCAAATAGTTTTACGTTTGCCATTTAACTGTTTTCTCCTTTCTTATTATTTAGCAGCCTTAACTGCTGATTTGATAGTGATAAGAGATTTCTTAGCACCTGGTACGTTACCTTTAATCAAAATAACGTTTTTCTCTGGGATAACTTGTACAATTTCAAGGTTTTGGATTGTTACACGGTTACCACCCATACGTCCTGCCAAGTGTTTGTTTTTGAAAACACGGTTAGGCGCAACAGGTCCCATTGAACCTGGACGACGGTGATAACGAGAACCGTGAGCCATAGGTCCGCGAGATTGACCGTGGCGTTTGATAACACCTTGGAAACCTTTACCTTTTGATGTACCAGTTACATCAACAACATCTCCAGCTGAGAAAGTGTCAACTGTAATTTCTTGACCTACTTCTAAACCTTCAATGTTTTTGAATTCACGAATGAAGCGCTTAGGAGCAGTGTTAGCTTTTGCTACATGGCCTTTGGCAGGTTTGTTACTCAATACTTCACGTTTGTCATCAAAACCAACTTGAACAGCTTCATAACCGTCTGTTTCAACAGTTTTAACTTGAAGAACAACGTTTGGAGTTGCTTCAATGACTGTTACTGGGATGAATTCACCAGATTCAGTGAAGATTTGAGTCATTCCCACTTTTTTCCCTAAGATTCCTTTTGTCATGAGAGAATATTCCTTTACTTTATTATTTTAAAAAGTTTTTAACGAGCGTTTTTTATGCTCAATAACGAAATCCTTATTAAAGTTTGATTTCTACGTTAACGCCACTTGGAAGATCTAATTTCATCAAAGCGTCAACTGTTTTTTGAGTTGGGTTGATGATGTCGATCAAGCGTTTGTGAGTACGCATTTCAAATTGTTCGCGTGAATATTTGTATTTGTGAGTCGCACGAATAATTGTGTACAAGCTACGTTCTGTTGGAAGTGGAACTGGTCCAGCTACTGTAGCACCTGTACGTGTTGCAGTTTCAACAATTTTTTCTGCCGCTGTATCAAGTGTACGATGTTCGTATGCTTTCAAACGGATACGGATTTTCTTATTTGCCATCTTTTTCTCCTTCTCGTCTATTTAAGATAATAGGCTAGCTCCTCAAGAAAACCAACACCTCTTTGCGTGGCAATGCAACCGAGCGTGTCGCAACCTCTTGTATCATAGCTAAAGTTACTGTTTTACAGCACCAGTATATAATAGCAAATTTGAACTGAGTTCGCAAGGGTTTTGCTCTATTTTTTAAAGAATTCGTTTTCAGTTTATCTATCATAAAAAGCAAGAAGCTACTGCTCTTGCTTTTTCATAGATTATTAGGTTGCTGGAGCTGGCTCCAGTGTTTTTAGGTGCCTATGATATAGGAATTTTAATAAGAACCAACGGAAGATATTGTCCGCCAATGTGGCTAACCAAACCCCTTGTAAACCTAAATTAAAGGTGATACCAAGAACGTATCCCAAAACGATACGGATGAGCCACATCCCAATAGTTGTTGCATAAAATGGTAGGCGAGCATTTCCTAAACCTTGCCAAGTCGCTGTGTAAATCAAAGTACCAGCCGTGGCAGGTCCACCAATAAAGGAATAGAAAAGAACTGTGGCACTAGCTTGAAGGGCAACTGAATCGGTCGTAAAGAGTTGGGACAATTCGGTGTGGAAATACCAAGAAAAAAGACCGATAGCAAACATTGGCAAGACTGATATGACGTAGGACATTCTCACCAGACGACGAATGGCTTGCGGATTTCTCTGACCTAAACAACGCGCCACAAGAATAACCGTCGCCGTTGCCACACCAAAACCTGGCATAAAGTTAAATTGGATTAAGGTTTCACCAATGGCATTACCTGCGACAACCTTAGTTCCGAATTTAACAATAATGGCTATGATAACCACATCTCCTGCTCGCATCATCAGGCGTTCACCTGCAGCTGGAAGAGCAAGTTTGATTAAATCATCACTCAAACGCCACCTCATGTGCTTAACCATGCGTTTTATCGGCAAGTAATAAGCTAAAATACCTACTGAAATAAAACGCGCTAAAACAGTTGAGCAAGCGACCCCAGCCACGCCCCAATGGCAAATAAAAACAGCTACTGCTGAGAACAGAGCGTTTAGAATATTTGCAACCAAACTGACGTACATCGGCAAACGAGGCTTACCTGTTGACCTTAAAATAGCACCAAAAGTTGTAATCAAGCCGAGGCTAATAATCAAACCACCGACCAGTGCTAGATAAAGCCCACCTGTTTGGGTAACCGCCGTCGCTGTCCCTAATAATTGAAGCATCTGCTTGCCAAGTGTCACGGAGATAAGACCAAGAAACAGGCTCAGCACGATGGTAATTAAGAGAGCATCTGATTGATATTGTACGGTTTTTTGAGCATTCTTCTCACCAATACTCTTGGCGACTAGACTAGAAATCGCAGCTCCAAGAGCGATAAAAACGGCTTGATAAATCGTAATAATATTATTCGCAACAGAAACTCCCGAAACAGCTACTAGACCCACTTGAGCCACTAGATAATTATCCACGACTCCCATGAGCATCTGCAAGAGATTTTCCATCATAGACGGAAAAGCTAATCGAATAATTTCTTTTGATTGTTTCATAATGTGACATTATAGCACAAATAAAAGCCGAGGACAAATCTCGGCTCTTAGAAACTATATCCCTAAAATGCTTTCAACAATGGCTTGCATGCCGTCTGTTGAAACAACGGTATCATGACGAACAGGTAATTTATCAAGGCTTTTAACGGCTTTTGGAATAGCCACTCCTGATAATTTTTCCAAGTCATTAACCGCTGCAAAATCATCTGCTGCAGCTTGCTCTCTGACGGCATCAACCACAACTCGTGGGAATTTATAAGGGCTGGCTGTTGAGGCAATGACCGTTGGAGTTGTGTCTTTCGTACGGTAAAGGTATTTGTGATAAACTGCTGAAGCAACCGCTGTATGTGGGTCTTCAATATAATGTGATGTTTCGTACACGCGTTTGATTTCGGCTGATGTTTCTGCCTCAGTTGCGTAATCTGCTGCAAACAAATCTAAAATAGTATGGTCCACCTCAGGAAGGGTGTACTCACCGTCTGCCACTAATTCTTCCATTAAAGTTTTGGTTTTAGCAGCATCATTTCCTAACAAATGGAAAATCAAACGTTCCAAGTTAGATGACACCAAGATATCCATTGATGGGCTGGTTGTCACTTTGAAATCACGTTTTTTGTCGTAAGTTCCAGTTACAAAGAAGTCTGTCAATACCTTGTTTTCATTTGACGCACAAATCAACTTACCAATTGGAACACCGATTTGACTAGCATAATAAGCCGCTAGGATATTCCCGAAATTACCTGTTGGAACGGTAACATTAATCTTATCTCCAACGCGAATGTGACCATTTTTCACCAATTGAGCGTAGGCATAAACATAGTATACAATTTGTGGCACCAAGCGACCGATATTCATTGAGTTGGCTGATGAGAATTGCAGATTTTGATCGGCCAATTTTTGGCGTAGGGCATCGTCGTTGAACATCTGTTTAACAGCCGTTTGAGCATCATCAAAATTACCTGTAATGGCAACGACATGAGTGTTGTCGCCAGTTTGAGTCGTCATTTGCAATTCTTGAATCTTGCTGACCCCATCTTTTGGATAGAAAACAATAATCTCAGTTCCTGGAACGTCCGCAAATCCAGCCATAGCAGCTTTTCCAGTATCCCCTGAAGTCGCTGTCAAAATCACAATTTTACGATCTACCCCTTGTTTTTTTACAGAAGTCGTCAAAAGGTGAGGCAGGATTGACAAAGCCATGTCTTTAAAGGCGATAGTTGCCCCGTGGAAAAGCTCTAGATTGTATTGCCCTTCTAATGATACCAATGGTGCAATAGCTGGTGTGTCAAATTTGGCATCGTAAGCTGAAGCAATGCAGTGGTCCAACTCTTCTTCTGTGAAATCATCCAAGAAAGCTGACAAGACTAATTTGGCAACTTCTTGGTAAGAGGCATCTTTTAACGTATCAAAATCCAAGTTGACAGATGGCATGGTAACAGGGGTAAACAAACCACCGTCACTTGCTAGTCCTTGTAAAATTGCTTGACTAGCAGTTACTTTATTATTTTCATCGCGCGTTGATTGGTAAATTAACGTCATCACAAACTCCTTATCTTAAATAGAGACTATATGTCCATTCTATCATAATTATCAGAAAATTTATACAAATTTTACCATAATTGTAAAAAGGGGACGACTTTTTTGGCTCGCCCCCTCAACATATTTTTACTATTTTACTTACCAGTCCAACGTGAATCTACACCAGCAATTGAAATCCAAACGCTTGCCAAAACGTTATAGAATAAAGCAGCCACTAACTTCCCTCCTTCCTACTCACGTTTAATCCATTGGTATAATAACGCTAGCCATTCAATCTGTAAAGGGCTTTCATAAACTTTTTTGAGATTTTTTTACGAGTCGGCTTTCCACTAAAAAAAGTCAATGATGCAACTGTTACTCAGTCGGAGCGTTGACTTAAATACTTTATTCTTTGGCAGGGCCTTTAGCAGATTTATCGATAGCTTTTTGAATGGTTTTAACGTAAAGGTCTGCACCTGTTGAATCGCTGTCGCTGTAATGGACGCCGTCTGTTCCCTTCCAGATATCTGGGTGAGTTGAGGCAGCCTTATACCAATCCGCAATAGTCACATAAGGATAGGTATCTGGCAAGGTCAATTCGTAATCACGAACTTCTTTGACTTGCGTTTCATTATTAGCATTGTAAGGCGTAACGATAATCAAACGGTAGCCATTTGGCAAAGCGTCAATAAAACGTTGCAAATCTTCGCGATAATTATCTAAGGAATTAACACCGACAGCAAGAACCGTTGTTTTGGACAAGGTACCACTGTCAATAGCATTTTTGTAAATATCAAAAGCTTCGTTGAAATTACGACTAACAGCGGCATCAAGTTGAGCATCAGGCAACAAACTTGAAAAGGCGCTGCTTGAACGAAGGGCAACAGAGTCACCAATAATAGTCACATCACTGAGCGCAGCAGCATCACCAGCGGTCAGGGTATGAGTCCTAGTCACATTACTTTGCTCTTGATTTAAGGAATTGACCAACAAGCTGGATTCAAAATTCCCCATGCTTGGGGCCATCAGAACCGTTACAAGGGTCACAAGGCCAAGTGCTGCCGTTCCTCCATAAATCCATTTCTTATAAGGCGTCAAATCAAACTCTACTCCCAATAAGCTTGGTGATTTTCCAGCAATAAAAGGCTCAAGGAGATAGTAAGACAAGGTTGACAAGACAATGGAGAAGAACACAGTCAACAGAACTGCCAAGAAATGAGGCATCAATTGGGTAAAGATCACATAAAATGGCCAGTGGAAGAGGTAAATCCCGTAACTAATATCTGATAAATAGTTAATCACCACGGGCTCTTTTGCATTTGGCAACTGGTCATTTAAAACACGCGCCCCGTAAATCATAACAACAGCAAACAAACTAGCTAGTAAGAAACCAAACCAATAAGTGATGCGATGGTTGAAATTCAAAGTCAATCCCAAAACCATTAGCAAGGCAAAGCTGGTTGCCATGGTGATGATACTGCGTTTTGTCGTCCACAAACGGACATTTTTCTTAAATCGGACAGTGGTTTCTCTGACCCCAGTCATCGTTGCTACCATTGCTCCTAGGAAGAATGGGAAACTATGCGATAGCGATGAAAAGTAGATGGTTGACACATTGTCCACGAAAAAGACTCGGATAAACATTGATAGGAAGCTTCCCAAAAAGAAAAGTCCCGAAATTCCAAAAATCATGCTACGGAATTGGGCTAAACTGTGTCGGCGACGTCCTAAGAACCAAATCAACCAACCCCAAATCAAGTAGAAATGCATCTCAATCGCCAAACTCCACGTTTGTAGGAAAAGGTGGGGAACAAATTGCGATTCGTAATTACCACCGGTCATGATTTCATAAAAATTGGTGGTAAATCCCAGTGCCGCTGCGATTTGTGTGCCTATATTGGCAACATAATCTCGGCGCACCAAGTAAGTAAATGGGATAACCATCAGAACCATCAATACCAAAGGAGGCACAATCCGATAGAATCGCCTCCTATAAAAACCAAGAAGGTCTATCTTTCTGTGCTTAGAATACTCATCAATTAACAAAGCAGTGATTAAGTAGCCTGAAAAGGTGAAGAAGACATCAACACCAACAAAGCCTCCTGGAAAGATTGTTTTATAGAAATGATAGAGCAAGACTAACAAAAGCCCTGTTACCCTAACCATTGAAAACCATTTTATTCTCATTTTTGAAAAATCCCCTGTTTAAAGGTTCCTGTATAGACTTTACCATTTTGAGCCTTCAAGGTTCCTTGTCCGTTTGGTTGACCATCTTTAAATTCGCCGCTATAACTCCAACCTGATTTAGCGGTATAGGTACCTTCGCCATCAAAAATACCATTGACAAAGTGCCCTTTATAAACATCCCCATTTTGATAAGTCAACTGTCCCTGACCATTCATGCGATGATTGACCACATAGCCTGTATAGGTTATTTTGCCATTATCGTAAACCAAGGTTGTCTTGGAACTTTTTGACACCGAAAAAACGGATAGGCCACAAATAACAAGAAATAGGACAACAATTATCTCTATACGGCCTCTACTTATATTTATTTTTTTCATGTTCACACAACTTCTAAAACTTTAAACGATTGTCTAAAAAATTTCTTTTACTATTATAACAAAAAAATAGACGCTTAACGCATGATATCTCTTTTAAATGTTTCGTTTCTGGTTAAGCCAACCGAATTCTAACACTAAAAAAGGAAGAAACTTAACGAAGTAAGCTTCTTCCTAGGAGATTATGAAAAAGAAAAGTTTTAGGATTGTCTACAGTATAGAAAGATTAGCTTAAAATTAACTTAACATTAACTTTAATTTTCCTTAAACGGGTAACCTAGGTGTTCGTAAGCCTTGGCAGTCGCCACGCGCCCTGTCCGCGTTCGCATGATAAAACCTTTTTGAATCAAATAAGGCTCGTACATATCCTCCACCGTATCACGTTCCTCAGCAATATTGACAGACAAGGTGCCCAGTCCCACTGGACCTCCATTATACAGTTCAATCATCGTCCGCAAGATTTTTTGGTCAATGTAATCAAGCCCTTCAGCATCGACATCCAACATTGTCAAAGCCTTGTCGGTGATATCTTTTGTAATCACACCATCTCCCATGATTTGAGCGTAGTCCCTCACACGTTTTAACAGACGGTTAGCAATACGTGGTGTGCCACGGCTGCGTCTGGCTAATTCTTGTGCTGCTTCATAAACAATGCTCATCTCAAAAATATCTGCCGTCCGCTCAATGATTTCCGTCAAATCATCCACATCATAGTATTCCATGTGTCCTGTAATACCAAAGCGCGCTCGCAAAGGGTTTGATAGCATACCTGCTCGGGTGGTTGCACCAATTAAGGTAAACGGTGGCAATTCCAGATGCACACTACGGCTAGTTTCACCAGCACCAATCATGATGTCAATGTAAAAATCTTCCATAGCACTGTAAAGCACTTCTTCGACAGCCATAGGCATTCGATGAATTTCATCAATAAAAAGCACGTCACCTGGTTCTAAATCATTTAAGATGGCCACCAAATCTCCCGCCTTTTCAATAGCTGGCCCTGAGGTTTGTTTCAAATTCACGCCTAATTCGTTGGCGATGACAAAAGCCATGGTAGTCTTACCAAGACCTGGCGGTCCAAACAACAAAACGTGGTCCAAAGACTCATCTCGCAATTTTGCTGCTTCGATAAAAATGCGTAATTGATTTTTGACCTTATCTTGACCAATGTATTCTTGCAAATATTGGGGACGCAAGGTTCGCTCTACGAACTCCTCATCACCCATCACGTCATTATCTAAAATTCTACTCATATCATTATTATACCAAAACTAAAAAGGTCAGGGAATTTTTTGAACAAGAGCTTATAAACCCCACCAACCTGTTAGCAGAAAAAAGAAAACCATTGATTTCATCTCTTTCCATCCTTTCCAAATGATTACATTTAGTTTACTGGATTTTTCAGAAAAACAACAGGACATATATGTCCTGTTCTGCAAAAAAAATCCCTAGAAAAAATCTAGGGATAGTTTTGGGTATCCTTTTGCCATTCCGTGACCAACTGCTCTTCTAGATGGGTATCTCCTATCAAACTGGCAAATAAAATGGCTTTGGTATAAGATTCTTGTGCAGTAGCCAAATCATTTTTGAAATGCAGCTGATATTTCCACTCTACCAAGCTTAAAATGGGGCGTTTTTGAAAATCGTGAATCGCCGTCATGATGTCACTGCTTTTTGACATGATAGCCTCCACAAAAGTGTCCTTTTGAAAACGAAAAGCCAAGTCAACGTTATTTAGCAAAACATTATTCAAAATCAGTGCCGTTTCAGGGTCAGCAATGTCTTGGTCCAACAAGCGTTCCATCAAAGTCTTATACAAATCCAAACTGTAAATGCCTTCTAAAACGGGAGCTGAGGCCAAACAAGCCAAGTACAAATCAATCACAATCAGGTCATTTAAGGAAAAAACCTGCTTTTTTAGAACTTGGTCAAAATACTCGTGCAAAATGCCCTCTCCAAAATTAACATCATCGCTGAAGTGCACATCTATCTTAGACTGCAAGCAATCCATCATCAAGCGTTCTTCTTCTGGAATGACTTCGTAATACTGCTCCGCAATTTCATCAAAATAATGGCTCTTTTTTTGCAGGCGTTCTTGGTCCCCATAAGTCGGTGTTCTCAGCAGCAAATACTTTAATTCCTTGTATCTAGCTGGAAGTTCAAAGGTCTTGCCATCGGTTAGCTCACCAATGCTCACTCCCAAAATCTGCGCGATATAGGTTACCTTGTTTAGTGTTGGAATGGACTGCCCTGTTTCAACCCGATACAACTGCCGAATAGACAATTCCGTTTCATCGCCACAAAAAGCCTCACGTGAAATCCCACGCTCTTCTCTTAACTGGCGCACCTTTTCCCCAAATGCTTTCATAATCAATCTCCTTAAATCCCCTAAAACTAACGATCTCTCCGATAGAAAAAGAAAGACAGGATAATACTCTCCCAACTAGTTATCCTGCCTTCTTAGAAAAATAGTGTTCGATAATGGTTGTATTTAAATCATCAAGTTGATAAATCTTAGTCCCCTAAACCAATACGTTCAAAGATTTCATCAACACGTTTTGTGTAATAAGCTGGGTTAAACAACTCATCGATTTCATCTTGTGTCAAACGTGATGTCACTTCTTCATCAGCTTCAAGAAGTGGTTTGAAATCGACTTGGTTATCCCAAGAATAAGCTGTCTTAGGTTGAACAAGGTCATAAGCTTGCTCACGCGTCATGCCTTTTTCGATCAGTTTAAGCATCACACGTTGGCTGAAGATAAGACCAAATGTAGAACCCATGTTGCGAAGCATATTTTCTGGGAAAACGGTCAAGTTTTTCACGATATTGCCAAAACGGTTTAGCATGTAATCAATCAAAATCGTTGTATCTGGTGTGATGATACGTTCTGCTGATGAGTGTGAGATATCACGTTCATGCCAAAGAGCAACGTTTTCGTAAGCTGTTACCATGTGTCCACGAATCACACGCGCAAGACCAGTCATGTTTTCTGAACCGATTGGGTTGCGTTTGTGTGGCATTGCTGAGCTACCTTTTTGGCCTTTAGCAAAGTATTCTTCAACTTCACGTTGTTCAGATTTTTGCAAACCACGGATTTCAGTTGCCATGCGTTCAATTGATGTTGCGATGCTAGCAAGAACAGCAAAGTATTCAGCGTGAAGGTCACGTGGAAGAACTTGTGTTGAGATCTCTTGAGCACGGATGCCTAATTTATCGCACACATAAGCTTCAACAAATGGTGGGATGTTAGCAAAGTTACCAACGGCACCTGAAATTTTACCAGCTTCGACACCTGCGGCAGCATGTTCGAAACGTTCGATGTTACGTTTCATTTCACTGTACCAAGTTGCTAATTTCAAACCAAAAGTAGTTGGCTCAGCATGGACACCGTGAGTACGTCCCATCATGATAGTAAACTTGTGTTCTTTTGCTTTGTTGGCAATGATTTCAAGGAAATTGTTCAAATCTTTGCGAATAATGTCGTTGGCTTGTTTGTAAAGGTAACCGTAAGCTGTATCAACGACGTCAGTTGATGTCAAACCGTAGTGAACCCATTTGCGTTCTTCGCCAAGTGTTTCAGAAACGGCACGCGTGAAAGCCACCACATCGTGACGTGTTTCTTGTTCAATTTCAAGAATACGGTCAATGTCAAAGTCCGCATTTTCACGGATTTTAGCCACATCTTCTTTAGGAATTTCACCTAATTCTGCCCATGCTTCATCGGCTAAGATTTCCACTTCAAGCCAAGCACGGTATTTATTTTCTTCACTCCAAATTGCCGCCATTTCAGGGCGTGAATAACGATCGATCATGTTTAAGATATTAAGGGCGTTAAGCGAATACGGTTAACACCCTAACTCCTTTCCTTTTTTTAGTTATATCAATAAAACAACTAACACAATTAATTAAAATCTTCCTTACCAATTTCAACAGATGGATAGTGAGGTAAAGTTGTTAAATCTGTATCGAGTGGTAAATCATAAACAGCAAGGTAATCATTGGGGTACTTATTTGTCAGTTCTGCCATTTTTTCAGAAATACGAGACTTATCAGAAGAAGCAAAAACGACTTCAACGATAGCTTTCTTAGTATTATCAATATAAGCATGAACAATGATTTTCAGCATATTTCCTCCGATTAACACTTTAAAAATCCATTCCTTCCCCCATTTCCGCAATGGTATCTGGTTCATCACTAAACAAAGTAATGTGTCCCATTTTACGGTTATGTTTTGCCTCTAGTTTACCATAAAGGTGGAGGTGCGCGCTAGGGTTTTCTTGCATATAAGCCTGCGCTTTTTCCATGTGTTGTCCGAGGACATTTAGCATAACGGCAGGTTGGTGCAGGTGAATATCAGGCAGGGGCAAGCCAAGAATGCCCAAAATATGCGTATCAAATTGTGAGAAATCACAAGCTTCGATAGAATAGTGTCCTGAATTGTGTGGGCGTGGCGCAATTTCATTGACGATAATATCATCAGCTGTCGCAAACATTTCCACACAAAGCGTACCAGATAGGTCTAGCTTTTTCGCAATTTGAACGGCCATGGTTTGTGCTTTTTTGGCTAATTCGTCTGAAATACGGGCTGGGACGATGGTTTTTGAAAGAATGTTATTGCGGTGAATGTTTTCTTGAACTGGGAATACTGTGATATCTTGACCATTTCCTGAAACAATGACTGAAATTTCAAGGTCAAAATCCACAAATTCTTCCAAAACACATTCACAAGAATTTGCCAGTTGGTTGGCTTTTTCTAAGTCAGCAGCAGAGGTAATGACCACTTGACCGTGCCCATCATAGCCGCCTGTTGCCGTTTTTAAAACGTGGGTCTTGCTAAAATCAAGGTTCTCAATATCAAGGCTTGATGTAACCACTTTATAAGGTGCCACTTGTACGCCAGCTTTTTTAGCCAAAAAGTTTTTCTCAAAAATACGGTTTTGCGAAATGCGTAACAAGTCTGTCCCTTGAGGCAATTGATGGTCTTTGACAACGGCATCCAAGCCATCTGCGTCAACATTTTCAAACTCATAGGTCAAGACATCGCAACGTTCTGCTAATTCGCGCAAGGCTTCCACATCATCATAAGCCGCCACAATCATGTCACTCACGCGCGACGCTGGGCAATCTGCTGTTGGGTCCAAAGTAACCACTTTGTGCCCCATATAAATAGCTGAGATAGCCATCATTTGCCCCAATTGACCTCCGCCAATAATCCCAATCATTTTTGCTTTAGTCGAGCTCATCTGTTGATTCCTCTGCTACCTTGCCTTGTTCTAAAGCAAAGTTTTCTAATTTTTCTGCTAATGTCGCATCTTCAATTGCCAAAATACGAAGAGCTGTCAAAGCCGCATTGGTTGCTCCTGCTTCACCAATTGCCATGGTTGCAACAGGCACGCCACCAGGCATTTGAACGATTGAATAAAGAGAGTCAAGTCCGCTAAGAGCTCGTGATTTGACTGGCACACCGATAACAGGAAGTGTCGTCTTAGCGGCAACCATACCAGGTAAATGCGCAGCTCCACCCGCACCAGCAATAATGACCTTGATGCCACGACCTTTGGCTTCTTCAGCGTGTTTGAACATCAAATCTGGCGTACGGTGAGCAGACACGACTTTCTTTTCATATGCCACACCAAATTGGTCAAGTACTTCTGCTGTTTTTTTCATGGTAGCCCAATCTGATTTGCTTCCCATGATTACTGAAATTAATGGTTTCATGATTTTCCTTCCAATTGATTGATATCTTCAACATCAAGAACGCGATAACCTAATGTTTTGAGTTTTTGAGCAAAACGCCCGCTACCAGCTATTTTTCGGCCTGAAAAACTACCGTCGTAAACTTGATTGACCCCACATGAAGGGCTACGTGATTGCAAAATGGCTAAATCAACTTTTTTGCCAGAAATAGCTGCCAAAGAACGCTCGATTCCTTTTTCAAAAAGAGCATCGTAACGTTGACCTGTCGCATCCACAACATGACCCGCGGCTAATTCGACTGGCGGTCTAGGCACAGGCAAGCCAGCGAGCACCTCAGGGCAAACGGCAATTACTTCTTTATCAGCCACATAATCCACAAGAGCTTGATTGTAATTGTGACCACCGTTGTATTTACAACGTTCACCCAAGAGGCAGGCGCTCACTAACACACATCGAGTTTTAGCGTCCAATGGCCTTACTTCCAATGTCATGTCGGTAGAAAAGACCGCTGGTATCTTGTTTTGATAATTGAGCGTAGATGGTGTCTTTTGCTGTTTTCACATCTTCTTTTGTTGTGACTAGCATATAGACACGGCCACCATTTGACAAAAGAGCTCCGTCTTTGGCAAATGCTGCACCTGCATAATAAGTGATAATATCGCCACTTGTTTTTTCAGGTAAGCGAACGCCTTTTTCATAAGCCAATGGGTAACCTTCTGAAGCAACAACCACGCCCAAGGTTACACCCTCATCTGTCCAAGTCAACTCTGCCTTTTTCCCATCTAAAATATCCGTGATATTTTGAGCAAAATCAGAGGTCAAACGTGGCAAGATAACCTGAGTTTCAGGGTCACCAAAACGAGAGTTAAACTCGATGACCTTTGGACCATCTGCTGTCAAAATCAAACCAGCGTAAAGCACACCAAGGTAAGGATGACCTTCTGCAATCATGCCGTTAAGGACTGGTTTAACAATGGTTTCAACAGCCGTATCCACAACACTCTGAGGCAAATGAGGGACTGGTGCATAAGCTCCCATACCGCCTGTGTTTGGACCTTTGTCACCATCAAATGCACGTTTGTGGTCTTGAGCCGTTGGCATAATGTAAAAAGTATCCCCATTCACGAAAGCAAACAATGAAAATTCTTCGCCGTCAAGAAATTCTTCAATAACCACACGCGCACCAGAATCACCAAATTTATTGTCCAACAACATATCTTGAGCTGCTTCGATAGCTTGCTCAACTGTTTCTGCCACCACAACGCCTTTTCCAAGCGCTAAACCATCTGCTTTGACAACGATTGGAGCACCTTGTTCTTCGATGTAGCGTTTTGCTTCTTCAAAATCTGAAAACGTGCGATAAGCTGCTGTTGGAACCTTATATTTAGCCATGATTGATTTGGCAAAATCTTTAGACCACTCAAGCTCCGCTGCTGCTTTATTTGGACCAAAGGCTTTCAGACCAGCTGCATTGAAATCATCCACAATCCCGGCTGCTAAAGCATCATCAGGTCCGATGAAAGTCCAATCAATGCCATTCTCCTTTGCAAATGCAATCAGTTCAGAATGTTCGGAAATACCGATATTTACCAATTCAAGTCCGTCAAGCGTCATGCCATCATTTCCAGGAGCAACAAAAACCTGACTAACTTGAGGAGATTCTAACAATTTCTTAGCAATAGCGTGTTCACGCCCGCCTGATCCAACAACTAAAAGTTTCATAAGTTACTATACCTCAATACAAACCATTAACAGAGCCTAAGCTCCAGAATCAAAACTTTCGTCAAACACTACACGTTTTAACGAATTATACAAAAATATTATACCATATTTGTTCGGAAATTATAACGATTCATGTAACAACTTTATAACATTTTCCTTTTGGCAACCATTCAGACCACAACCAAAAATCCCAATCTGGGGGATTGGGATTTGCTTGGTCATGAAAAAAGTTTTTTTAGGAGTGTCTTTAGTATAGTTGGGGTGACTTAATGAAAACTAAAAAAAGCCTTTCAGAAAACTTAAAAACCTCAACCCTGAGGTTGAGGCTATTATTGTTACTATGTTATTTAAATAAAAGGGAGGTAGTTATATGATCTTAGTGACGGAAGTGACGGACACCTGTAAAGATCATAGTAAGTCCGTATTTATCAGCCATATCAATTGATTCTTGGTCACGAACAGAACCACCAGGTTGGATAATGGCTTTAACACCAGCGGCAGCAATTTCTTCCACGTTGTCTGCAAATGGGAAGAAAGCGTCACTAGCAAGTACCGCACCGTCAAAGCGGTCTTTAGCTTGGTCAAGAGCGATACGAACAGATGCCACACGGTTGGTTTGACCAGGACCAACACCAAGCGTCATGTGGTCATTTGTCACGATAATACCATTTGATTTGACATACTTGATCGCTTTCCAAGCAAATTCAAGGGCTGTTTGTTCTTGTTCGCTTGGTTGACGTTTTGTCACGACTTTCCAGTCAGCTGGATTTTCTTTGATAACGTCTTGGTTTTGCACCAAAAGGCCACCTACAACACCAGTGTATTCTTTTTCCACTTCGCTCGCTTCTTGCGCTTCAAATGGCAATTGAAGAATACGCAAGTTTTTCTTCTTCGTTGTCAAGATTTCAAGCGCTTCTTCTGAATAGCTTGGTGCGATGATAATTTCAAGGAAAATAGCGTGCATTTTCTTAGCTGTTGCTGCGTCCACTTCACGGTTAAGCACGACAATACCACCAAAGATTGACACTGGGTCTGATTCGTAAGCATAATCCCAAGCTGTTTCAATGTCGTCTGCTTGCCCAATACCACATGGGTTCATGTGTTTAAGCGCCACAACAGTTGGACGGTCTTTGAAATCACGGATAATGCGGATAGCCGCATCAGCATCACGGATATTGTTAAATGACAATTCTTTACCGTTCAATTGTTTCGCTGACGCAATTGAATAAGCCGTAGGCAAGGCATTTTGATAGAAATCAGCGTCTTGTTGAGGATTTTCCCCGTAACGCATTGGTTGTTTCAAGTCATAAGTCAAAGTGAGTTTTTCAGGTTTTTCTTCACCCACTTGTTTAGTAAAGTAATCCGCAATCAAAGCATCGTAAGCTGCTGTGTGACGGAAGACTTTAGCTGCCAAACGTTTACGTGTTTCCACACTTGTTTCACCAGTAGCTTTCAATTCATCTAACACAACAGCGTAGTCTGCTGGGTCAACAAGAACGGTCACGCTGGCATGATTTTTCGCTGCTGAACGAAGCATTGACGGACCACCGATGTCAATGTTTTCAACGGCATCTGCGTAAGTCACGTCTGGTTTCAGAATCGTTTCTTTAAATGGGTAAAGGTTTACCACAACAAGGTCAATCAGCTCAATGTGATTTTTCTTAGCTGCTTCAAGGTGGCTGTCAAGGTCACGACGAGCCAAAAGACCACCGTGAATGTTTGGGTGAAGGGTCTTCACACGTCCATCCATCATTTCAGGAAAACCAGTCACATCGTCAATTGCGATTGTGTCAACACCTGCTTTATCAAGTGCTACTTTTGTTCCCCCAGTTGAGATGATATCCCAACCTAATTGTTTCAATTCTTGGGCAAATTCTACAATACCCGCTTTATCAGAAACACTAATCAGTGCACGTTTTGTCATTTTTTCTCCTTTTAAAACGAATTTTCGCTTATCCTTATTTTCTCTCAACACCCAAACTCTCCAAAACTTCTGGATAGAGTTGGTATTCATGGTCATGAATGCGAGCTTCAAAACTGTCAATGGTATCATCAGCTAGACGTGGCACACGGACTTGCTTGATGACTTGTCCTGTGTCAACACCACTATCAACCCAGTGAATGGTCACACCTGACTGGCTGACACCAGCTTCCCAAGCATCCTCAATGCCATGAGCCCCTGGAAATTCAGGCAAATAAGCTGGATGAATGTTGATGATACGTCCCTCGTAAGCTTTTAGCAAAGTTGGGCCAACAATTTTCATGTAGCCTGCCAAGCACACCAAATCAATGTCATATTGCTCCAGCAAGGCAACAATAGCATCTTCGTAAGCAGCTTTATTGTCAAATTCCTTTAATTCAAAAGCATGGGCAGGCACACCAAGCTTTTCAGCACGCTCTAAAACATAAGCATCTCGGTGGTCTGAAAAGACAAAGGCAACGGGAAATTGCTCTGCAATAACTTGAAAATTTGACCCGTTACCACTCGCAAAAACGGCGATCTTTTTCATTATTTAATCACCACACTTGCATCTGCTTTTTTGACAATACGACCAAGTTCATAAACAGGTTCATCGAACAATTCTTTCACGCGCTCAACCTTGTCAGGACTAACTGCCAACATCAAACCAATCCCCATGTTGAAGATTTCAAACATTTCATCGTGTTTGAGCTCTCCGTATTTTTCAAGGGCTTTGAAGATAGGAAGAACAGGCACTTTATCCTCTTCAATTTCAGCAGCCAAGTCATCTGAGAACATACGTGGCACATTTTCGATGAAACCACCACCTGTGATGTGGGCAATACCGTTTACCAATTCTTCTTTGATAAGGGGTAGTACCGCTTTAACATAGATACGAGTTGGTTCAAGAAGCACTTCTTTCAACGGTTTGCCTTCAAGTTCTGGAAGCACTTCATCACCTGTATAATCAGCAAAGACACGACGCACAAGTGAGTAACCGTTTGAGTGGATACCGCTTGAAGCAAGTCCAAGAAGAACATCACCTTCAGATACTTTTGAACCGTCGATAATTTGTGATTTTTCCGCAACACCTACGGCAAAACCAGCCAAGTCATAGTCGTCTTCACCGTACATACCAGGCATTTCAGCGGTTTCACCACCAATAAGCGCTGCACCAGATTGCACACAACCTTCCGCAACACCCGCAACCACTTGTTCCAATTTAGCTGGTTCGTTTTTACCAGTCGCAATGTAATCTAGAAAGTAAAGTGGCTCTGCACCCGCTGCGATGATGTCGTTGACACACATGGCAACACAGTCTTGACCAATCGTATCGTGTTTGTCGTATTTGATGGCAAGCATGAGTTTTGTTCCCACACCGTCCGTTCCTGAAATCAAGACAGGTTCTTTCACACCAGTTTTAGACAGGTCAAACATCCCACCAAAACCACCAAGAGCGCCCATAACGCCCGCACGTTCTGTACGTGCAACGTGTTTTTTGATACGAGCAACAACTTCATAACCCGCTTCAACATCAACACCAGATTGAGCGTAAGCATTTTTTGTCATAAATAAATTCTCCTTTTTGGGAAATAGCTGAGCTATTATAAAACTAATTCTCTAAAAGCCTTATTTTTCCAAATAAAAGCTGGTTTTTTCCTCTAAACTCTTGAGGTAAGGTTCTTCGTAATCGTACAGTGGTGTTGGGTATTTGCCGTCAAAGTAAGCAACACAAAGACCACCATTTGGAGCATCTGTGTCAATACCGATAGACTCAATCAAGCCATCAATCGACAAGTAAGTCAAACTGTCCGCACCAATAATCTCACAAACTTCTTCTTTCGTATGGTTAGCTGAAATCAACTCACGACGATTTTGAATGTCAATACCGTAGAAACATGGGTATTTCAATTCAGGGCTACCAATAGCCACGTGAACTTCTGTGGCACCAGCTTCACGCAAGAGATTCACGATACGACGAGAAGTGGTTCCACGCACGATAGAATCGTCAACCATCACCACGCGCTTGCCTTTAACAACCCCTGAAACCGCCGAAAGTTTCATACGAACCCCTTCTTCACGCAATTCCTGTGTCGGTTGGATAAAGGTACGTTGAGTGTATTGGTTTTTGACCAATCCCATTTCATTTGGAAGGCCTGATTCTTCCGCAAATCCCATAGCTGCTGAAAGCGATGAATTAGGCACCCCAACTACGATATCTGCTTCGTGTTGGAATTCTTGTGCCAAACGTTTCCCCATATTCTTACGAGCAGTGTGGACATTGACACCGTAGATATCACTATCTGGACGTGCAAAATACACGTATTCCATTGAACAAATAGCCAATTGCGTATCTGTTGTGTAAGTGTCGTACTGGATACCGTTGTCATCGATAATCACGATTTCACCTGGCTTCACATCACGAACCCATTTGGCACCGATAACTTCAAAGGCACATGTTTCACTTGAAACTACCCAAGCTCCATTTTTCATTTGACCGATTGACAAAGGACGGAAACCATTTGGGTCAAGCGCTGCAATCAATTTATCTTCTGTCATCAAAAGGTAAGCAAAACCACCTTTTACAGTATTGAGTGCTTCTTTGACTTTTCCGATAAATTCAGGATTGTGACTACGGCGAATCAAGTGCATCAAGATTTCAGTATCTGATGAGGCGTTAAAGATAGCACCTTGGTCCTCCAACTCTTTTTTCAATGACAAAGCATTTGTCAAATTCCCATTGTGGCACAAACCAAATTGCTCGTCAGTGAAGTTGTAAAGAAACGGTTGGATATTATTGATAGAAGCTGAACCTGCTGTCGCGTAACGCACGTGACCAATAGCAGCGGTCCCTGTTAATTTTTCCAAATCAGCAGGATTTTTAAACACTTCTGAAAGAAGACCTGTATCACGGTGTTGAAGCAACTTACCGTTATCATTTGTGACGATACCAGCCCCTTCTTGACCGCGGTGTTGGAGGCTATGAAGGCCAAAGTAAGCAACATGAGCTGCTTGAGGGTGGCCCCAAATGCCAAAAACGCCACATTCTTCATTAAGAGATTTTACTTCATATGTCATTATTTTTTTACCTAGATTCTTGTTAATAAGAAATTTTCTTGATTAGTTGACAAGATAAGGCACCCTTGTACCTTATCTTGTCCTCTTGTTGTTTATTTAGCAAGGTCTAACCTTTTGTAAAATACTCAACGGCGCTACGGAATAAGTGTTGGTCCTTGTTTCCTGGAATATTTTGGAAAAGACCATCTTCGTAACGTTCTGAGTGTCCCATTTTACCAATGATTTGACCATTTTTACTTGTAATACCTTCAATAGCGTTGACAGAACCATTTGGATTGTATTTAGAATCCATGCTTGGTTGACCGTTGAAATCAACGTATTGGCTAAAGATTTGACCGTTATCACGGAGTTCTTCAAATTCAGCAGCATTGACAACGAATTTCCCTTCACCGTGTGATACTGGAATAGCGTGGATATCTCCCACTTCAACACCAGCAAGCCATGGTGAATTTGTGTTGGCGATACGTGTTTCAACCATTTTCGCCATGTGTTGGTTAGCATCGTTGTAGAACAAGGTTGGACTTGTTTCTGTGGCATCTTCAAAGTTACCGTATGGAAGCAATCCTGATTTAACCAAGGCTTGGAATCCATTACAGATACCAATGATAAGCCCACCTTTTTCGATAAAACTGTCAATAGCCGCACGAACTTTTTGGTTCAACAAGATGTTCACGATGAATTTTGCAGAACCGTCTGGCTCGTCCGCTGCTGAGAAACCACCTGCAAAGAAGATGATGTTTGCTTTTGCGATATTGTCAACCATCGTGTCAACAGAAGCTTCAATAGCTGCTTCGTCAAGCGTTACAAACGGAACCAAGTTCACTTTGGCACCTGCTTGTTCAAAGGCCTTAGCCGAATCGTACTCTGAGTTTGTTCCTGGGAAAACAGGGATGTAAACCAATGGTTCAGCCACTTTTTCGCTGGCTTTGATAACGGCATCTGAAGCCACAGCTGGCACATCTTCGATAACTTGGCTTTGCTCAAATTCTGTTGGATAAACCTCTTCAAGCGTACCTTCAAAGGCTGCTAACAAGGTTTCTCCAGAAAGGGCAACGCCGTTGACTGTCAACGTAAAGTCAGCACTTGTCTTACCAATTTTCACAGCGTCAGCAATTTCTTCAGCAGATGTAAAGATAAAGCCACCGAGTTGAGCTGTCAAGCTTGTGTCAAGATCAGCTAATTCAACTGTCGCACCGATGTGATTTCCAAATGTAGCCAAAGCCAAGCTTTCCATCACACCACCGTATTTAACAGCAGATGCTGATGTGATATGGTGTGCTTTTTGAATCGCTTCAAACCTTGTAAAGTTTGACTTAATCAAATCAAAATCAATATCTTGTGAAATAGCTTGACCAGGAAGGTAATAAACGTACTCACCAGCTGCCTTAAATTCTGGCGAAAGCACTTTGCGACTATCTGCCGTTGTCACACCAAAGGCAACCAATGTTGGCGGTACTGTTAATTCTTCAAATGTCCCTGACATTGAGTCCTTACCACCAATTGATGGCAAGCTAAGTTGTAACTGTGCTTCGATAGAACCAAGAAGGGCTGAAACAGGTTGACCAAAGCGGTCAGCTTGTTTGTCCATACGTTGGAAGTATTCTTGGTAAGAGAAACGTGCTTTAGACCAGTTTGCACCTGTCGCCACCAAACGTGCTGTCGCTTCGATAACGGCATAGGCAGCACCGTGATACGGTGACCATTCTGCAATGTAAGGGTTGAAACCTTGTGCCATGACAGAAGCTGTTGTTGTCACACCATTTTGAACAGGTAATTTTTGAACAGAACTTTCTGTTGGTGTGATTTGATAACGACCACCGATTGGGTGGTTAACGGTTGAGCGACCAACTGAGCTATCAAAAATAGTTTGAAGCCCTTTTTGGCTGGCATGGTTAAGGTCTGAAAGAACTGTTACAGTATCAGCTTCCAAGGTTTCAGCTGAAGTTGTGCGTTGTTCTGGCACATCAACTTGGCTATCAACCACGTTAGCATCGACAACCACGCGCACACCGTTTGTATCAAGGAAACGGCGCTCAATATCTACAATCGTTTGCCCATTCCATGTCATAACAAGATTTGGTTTTTCAGTCACAGTTGCCACTACAACCGCATCGATATTTTCCTTATGACAAGCAGCAACAAAAGCATCGATGTCTTTTGGACGCACCACAACGGCCATACGTTCTTGCGATTCTGAAATGGCAATTTCTGTTCCGTTAAGCCCTTGGTATTTCAATGGCACTTTGTTCAAGTCAATTTCAAGACCATCAGCCAATTCACCAATCGCAACACAGACACCACCAGCACCAAAGTCATTTGATTTCTTGATAAGGCGTGTCACATCGCCATTACGGAAAAGACGTTGGATTTTACGTTCTTCAATGGCATTCCCTTTTTGAACTTCAGCACCAGCTGTTTCAACAGATTCAACGGTTTGAACCTTAGAAGAACCTGTCGCACCACCGACACCATCACGCCCTGTTTTACCACCAAGAAGGATAACCACGTCACCTGCTTCTGGTTTTTCACGCACCACATTTTCCTTAGGTGCTGCACCGACAACCGCACCAAGTTCCATGCGTTTGGCTACAAATCCAGGGTGGAAATATTCTTTAACATAAGTCGTTGCAAGGCCAATTTGGTTACCGTATGATGAATAACCATGAGCCGCTGTTTTTGAAATCACTTGTTGGGGCAATTTCCCAACGCGTGTGTCAGCAATTGGCATGGTAATATCACCAGCACCTGAGATACGCATGGCTTGGTAAACATAAGAACGCCCTGACAATGGGTCACGGATAGCCCCACCGATACAGGTCGCAGCGCCACCAAACGGTTCAATTTCAGTTGGGTGGTTATGAGTTTCATTTTTGAACATCAACAACCATGGTTCTTTGACACCATCAACGTCCACTTCAATCTCGACAGAGCAAGCGTTGATTTCGTCAGATACTTCCATGTCGTCCAAACGGCCATTGGCACGCTCATAGCGTCCAAAAATAGTCGCCATGTCCATAAGCGTTTGTGGTTTTTCAGAACGCCCCAATTCATCGCGCATCGCAAGGTATTTATCATAAGTTGCTTGCAATTGCTCTTGGAATTTAGAAGCTGAAAAATCAAGGTGTTTTAGTTCGGTTTCAAAAGTAGTGTGACGGCAGTGGTCTGACCAATAAGTATCCAAAACTTTCAATTCTGTTTCAGTTGGCACACGTCCAATTGATTTGAAGTAATCTTGGATAAAGACAAGGTCATCCACTTCCATTGCCAAGCCTTGCTCTGCCTTATATTTGGCAAAATCAGCTGCTGTATAAGTCTTGAAAAAGTCAAGGTTCGGAATAGTTTTATCAGATTCTGAGAATGCTTGTGGAGCAATTCCTGTCGTGATATCTTTGAAGCGAGAATCTACTGGATTCAACAAATAATGCTTAACAGCTTCCAATTCAGACGCTTCGATATCTTTATTTACCAAGTAAAGTTGAGCGGTATTAACCGTTACATCGTTGCCACTACCCAATAAAAGCAAGGCTTCTTGAGATGACGCCGCACGTTGGTCAAATTGGCCTGGAAGTGATTCAATCGCAAAGAAAGCATAGTCTGACAAGGCCGCAACCACATCACTTTCTGCCAAAATATTATCCGTTACTGGTTCAGAAAAAATATGCTTTTCTGCACGCGCAAAAAGCGCTTCGTCTAGCTGAAAAACATCATACACTTGAATGATGCGTAAATCAGTCAAACTGTTTAACTGAAGATTGTGCTTAAGCTCTTTGATAAGTGCTTGCGCTTTAACGTTAAAATGTGATTTTTTCTCAACAAAAATGCGTTTATCCATTCCCTATCCTTTTAAGAATTTTCTTTCTAGTAGCTTACCAGTACACCGTACCGAGCTTTTTTATCCAAGTCCTTGCAATTTTTCAAGAACCACTTCGTAAACATCTGTTAGGTTACCCAAGTCACGACGGAAAACATCTTTATCCATATGGTGACCTTCCGCATCCCAAAGACGGCAGTTATCAGGTGAAAATTCGTCCGCAAGGATGATATGACCATCCTTATCCTTACCAAATTCCAATTTAAAATCAATCAATTGAAGTCCAATTTGGTTGAACCAATCTTTCAACAATTCGTTGATACGACGTGTTTCAGCCTTGATGTAAGCAATACCCTCATCACTTGCAATACCAAGGAATTTCACGTGTTCATCGTTGATGAATGGGTCGTCCAAGTCATCGTTTTTATAGTAAAATTCAACAATCGGTGTTTCTAGCTGAATGCCTTCTTCCACACCAAATCGTTTTGAAAATGATCCTGCAGTCACATTACGCAAAACAACTTCAAGCGGAATAATATCAACTTTTTTGTTCAATTGTTCGTTTTCTGACAATTGTTTAACAAAGTGGGTTGCAATACCTGCTTCATTTAATTTCGTGAAAATTAAAGACGAAATCTGGTTGTTAAGCACCCCTTTCCCTTTGATGGTTTCCTTACGAGCACCATTAAGCATGGTTGCTTGATCTTTATAAACTGAAATAATCACATCTTCATCATCTGAAGTTGTGTAGATATCTTTGGCTTTTCCCGTATAAATCAGTTTTCTTGACATTTATTTGTTCGCCTTTCACCTTTATTCAACTAGATTTTAACATACGATGTCATTTTTTTCAACATTTAACAGACTTTTTGAGAATTCAAAAACAAAAACGTTCACCTTACGCGAACGTTTCTTTCTAATTTATCCGATTATTTAAATAATCTGACAATTCACCAAGAGAGGCCAAATCTTCCACATCTTCATCGGGAATACTGAGTTGAAAAGCTTCTTCCAAATCAATAATAAGTTCCACTAACTCGATAGAATCAAGCCCCAGGTCTTTTTGAATATCCATTGAAGTGGTTAAGGTTAGGTCTGGATTTTTCACTTGTCCTCGAACCACTTCCGCCATTTTATTAAAAATCATTTCTCTTGTCATATGCTTTAATCCTTAACAGTAAAAGCATCGACCAGCTGCTCAACAACTTTTGTTTCTAGCATGGTGCGTACTTGTTTGATGGTGTAGAAAACAGCTTGGGCATCACTTGAACCGTGGCATTTAACCACAGGAGCTTTCAAACCAAAGAGAACCGCACCGCCTGCACGCGTATAATCCATCGTATCTTTCAATTGGTACAAGCTATTTTTCAATAAAAGGGCACCTAATTTTGCTCTGAAACCACCTGATTGAATAGATGATTTCAAGCTACCCATGATGTTAAGAGCTGTTCCTTCCATGGTTTTAAGCACAGCGTTTCCCGTGAAACCATCGGTCACCACAACGTCAGCTACGCCATTCATCAAATCACGCGCTTCCACATTGCCAACAAAATGCAAGCTTTTATCTTCTTCTAACAAGGCATAAGTGTCCTTATGAAGTGGGTCACCCTTAGTCGCTTCCGTACCGTTATTGAGCAAGCCTACACGCGGATTGGCAATGCCACGCACATTTTTAGCATAAAAAGAACCAAGCGTTGCATACTGATGCAAATGTTTTGGCGTATTCTCCGCATTTGCTCCCAAATCCAACATATCATAGCCCTTGCCATCAGTCGTTGGTAGCGTAGACATCAAACCTGGACGATCAACGCCTTTAATGCGACCAATCACAAACAAACCAGCCGCTAAAAGCGCCCCTGTATTTCCCGCAGAAATCACGGCATCTGCTTTCGTGTCTTTAACTGCCTGAGCAGCTAGTACCATGCTCGCTTTTTTCTTACGGCGAATGGCTTTGACAGGCTCATCATCTGAATTAATCTTTTCTTCCGTATGCACGATTGTCACACGTTCAGTTGCTTTCAAATATTGTTTTATCTTGCTTTCATCACCATAAAGTTGCACTTCAATATCTGAAAATTCAGCGAGAGCTTGATTCACTCCTTCGACAATAGCTTCAGGGGCGTTATCACCACCCATAGCATCAATTGCAATTGTTTTCATAGTCATCTCCTCACAAAATATAATCACCCCATTATAACACGATTTAGCATTTTTTTCAGTTTTATAAAAACAACAAGGGATTTTCAGAAAAAAATAAAAAACTGTCGGCAATCCTTGAAAACAAGGTACCACCAACAACTTTTAGGTCATAATATCTCCCCACGTTCCCAAATCATCGATAAATTGCTTACTTTTCAAATGTAAACCCACATAAGTCTGATACAGGTCATCAATGAACAAACGCAATTTTTGCTTCATCTCAGGTTTAATGGAAATGGTTCTTAAATCATCAAAATGAATAGCTTGAAAACGGTCCACCAAATAAAGCATATTGGGGTCGAGGTGGCTACGATGATTATCTTTGTGGTAATGCTCTGGGCAAAGCAAGCCCGAATACCGATGCGAAAAATCAAAAGGCAAACCCACACGATGACAAAAAATACATTCATGAAAATTAAGGCGTACACCAAATCGCTCTAAAATCTGAATTTCAAAGATATTGGTCAAAATAGCGTAATCAAGACCTTCTTCCATTAAAGAAAGAGTCTTTTGTAAAAAGGCAAATAAAGGAGCATCTGCCACATGGTCGCTCAAAGCCGCATCTGCCAAAGCTGTGACATAGGACGCATAAGACAGTTTAAACAAATCTGCGTTGATGGCCTTAAAGGTTTCCACTTCCTTATAATCCTCGATGAAAGACAAGCCCTCATCATTCAATTTTAAAATGAATTTTGCAATGGTCAAAGGCTGGAGAACCGCTGCTAACTTAGACTTGCTAGCATGTCTGACAAAAAACATATACTTGCCATCCGTTTCGGTAAAGAGTTTGACCAGCTTGTCATCCTCACGATAATTGCGGTTGTAGAGAACAAGCCCATAAGTTTCCTTAGTTTGCATGTTCTTCCATAAATTCTTTCAAGCGCTCCATCGCAGTTGTGATGGTTTCCATGCTAGCAGCATAAGACAAACGAAGGTAACCTTCACCGTATTTTCCAAAAGCAACCCCTGGGATAAAGGCAACAGCTTTTTCACGAGCAAAATCCTGACAAAATTTAAACGAATCTTGCTCATAACCCTCTGGAATCTTAGCAAAAATGTAGAATGCCCCATCAGGTTTGATAATCTTAAAGCCAAGTGCAGACATCTTGTCTATAATGTAATCACGACGTTTCACGTACTCAGCTTTCATTGGTAGCGCATCGTCCTTGCCGGCAGAAAGAGCTTCAATAGCTGCAAATTGTGCCATCGTTGTCGCAGCTGTCACCAAATATTGGTGACTCTTAATCAATTGTGCCGTAAAAACAGCAGGTGCAAAAATCAAACCAATTCGCCAACCTGTCATGGCGTGCGATTTTGACAAGCCATTGATTAAAATGGTTTGTTCTGGCAAATATTCTGCAATTGAAACGTGTGGCTCATCCGTGTAGGTCAATTCTGAGTACACCTCATCTGAAATAACAAAAACATCGTATTTTCTAAGAACATCCGCCAAAGCCTTAATTTGCTCACGCGAATACGTCACACCAGTTGGATTGGTTGGATAATTAAGCAAAACAGCCTTGAGCGAATCTCCTTGCTCTAAAATAGCTTGTTCCAATACCTCTGGCGTCAACACAAAGTCATTCCCTGTTGTATCAATCTCCACAATATCAGCCCCAACAAGATTGACAATTGGTTCGTATCCAGGATAAGCTGGTGCTGGCAAAAGAACCGTATCCCCAGGCTCTAAAATAGCAGTCAAAGTCGCAGACAAGGCTTCCGTTGCCCCGATAGTCACCAAGATTTCATTATCTGGATTATAGGTCAAATGGTACTTGTCTTTAACAAAATCAGCCGCAGCTTGACGCAGAGCCATCAAACCAGCCATTCCTGTATAATGGGATTGGTTGGCATCAATAGCCGCCTTAGCAGCCTCTTTAACATGCTCAGGCGTTGTAAAATCTGGTTCCCCCAGAGTCAACTTCATAATCCCTGGCACATCCGAAATGGATTGGTCAAACTGACGAATCAAAGATACTTCGATTTTATCTAAATACTTATTAAAACGATTAGTCAAGCCCATAACAATCTCCCTTTATGTTTAATTATATCTATTATACATAAAATTCTAATAAAAGCCAGAACCTTTCAGACTAGACCAACATAAAAAGAGAGAACCAAAGTGTTCTCTCCACATTTCGACTTATTTTGCCGTGTCCATTCCAAATAAAGGCGATAACGGACGTTTTTCATGAATACGAGTAATAGCTTCACCAATTAGTTCAGCAATTGAAATTTGCTCAATCTTATCAATTAAACGTTCTTCTGGAAGGTAAATCGTGTCTAAAACAACGAGTTTTTCAATCGCTGATTTTTCGATATTTTCAAGTGCAGGACCAGATAAGACAGGGTGAGTACATGACGCATACACAGCAGTCGCACCCGCTTCAGCAAGTGCATCAGCCGCATGACAAATGGTACCCGCAGTATCAATCATGTCATCAATCAAGATACATTTCTTACCTTTAACGTTACCAATGATATTCATCACTTCACTTGTGTTCATTTTAGTGACACTACGACGTTTATCAATAATAGCAATCGGTGTTTGGAGGAATTGTGCCAACTTACGAGCTCGTGTCACACCACCATGGTCAGGACTAACAACAACGACATCTTCACCAACTAAACCATGACGGTCAAAGTAATCCGCAATAAGAGGTGCACCCATCAAGTGATCCACTGGAATATCAAAGAAACCTTGGATCTGAGCAGCGTGCAAATCAACCGTCAACAAACGATCAACTCCTGCTACTTCAAGCATATCTGCAACCAATTTAGACGTAATTGGTTCACGTGATCTTGCTTTGCGGTCTTGACGTGCGTAGCCATAATAAGGCATGACAACACTGATGGTTTCAGCACTAGCTCGTTTCAATGCGTCAACCATAATCAAGATTTCCATCAAATTGTCATTAACAGGTGAACTTGTTGATTGTAAAATAAAGACATGACGCCCACGAATTGACTCTTCGATATTAACTTGAATCTCACCATCAGAGAACTGACGAACTGATGATTTTCCAAGCTCAATTCCCATAGCCGAAGCCACTTTTTCTGCCAATTCCTTGTTTGACGATAATGCAAACAGTTTTAAATCAGAATAAGACATGATTTCCTCCAAAGTTTTTATCCTCTAATATTTTACCGTTTTTCTCTCTATTTTTCAACAAATAAAAGAAAGGATTACCTTGCCTTTAAAAAGGAAGCATCAAAAACATACTAAGATTAGTAGCGAGAAAATCTCCGACGGGAGAAA
>NZ_DBPA01000029.1:0-11277 GCF_002300045.1 Streptococcus sp. UBA632
GAATATCTCTCTTTTATTGTAACCATTCTAAAAAAGTGCTATAATAAAAGCGAAGTTTATTTAGAATTATTATAAATATTTTTTATGGTAAGGGACTTGATGTAAGCAGTCATCGTACCATAAACACGGGGAAGGTGATGAAATTGGCTATTAAGAATTATGCGAAGTCGATTGTCTATGGTGGGATGGATGGGATTGTAACCACGTTTGCCGTAGTAGCTGGTGCTGTCGGGGGTAACTTAGGAGTTGAATCTATCTTGATTTTAGGTTTTTCTAATCTCTTGGCAGATGGTTTCTCTATGGCAGCTGGGGATTATTTGAGTTCGACAACAGAAGAGTCTAACATCAAAGATAAGTCTATCAAGAATGCCTTAGCGACCTTTGCTTCTTTCATCATTTTTGGATTGATTCCTTTATTATCTTACATTTTCATGGGAGTATCGACGGTCTTTAAAGCCCATACCTTCTTGTTGGCCTGCTTGTTTGTATCTTTTGCCCTCTTTTTGTTAGGTTTGGTTAAAGGCTTAATTACAGGTGAAAACAAGGCAAAAGAAATCTTCAGAACCTTGTTTATCGGTCTGGTGGCAGCGCTTTTTGCTTACTATGTCGGAGAAGTGCTTGGTCATATCGCAGGTACTATCTAGATTTTAAAAAGAAAATATCGAAGTTTGAGAGTTTGGCTCTCAGACTTTTTTTGTTTCAAAAATTTTCTTGACAAAGATTGGTATATACCATATAATAAAAATAGATAAACGGTCTATACCAAACAAGGAGGCGTTACAATGAAAATCATTCGTGTACAAAATCAAATAGAAGGCGGCCAAGTGGCATTCTCACTCTTAAAAGATGAAATGGCTAAAGGTGCTAAGACATTGGGCTTGGCAACAGGTAGCACGCCACTTGCTTTTTACGATGAGATCAGAAAGAGTGATCTTGATTTTTCAGACATGACCAGTGTCAATTTGGATGAGTATGTGGGCTTGGCAGCTGATAATGACCAAAGTTACCATTACTTCATGCAGGAAAATCTTTTCCGGGCCAAATCCTTTAAAGAAAGTTTCCTTCCAAACGGGTTGGCAAGTGATTTACAAGAAGAAACACGTCGTTATGATCAAGTGATTGCAGAACACCCTATCGATTTTCAAATTTTAGGGATTGGTCACAATGGGCATATTGGTTTTAATGAACCTGGAACGTCATTTGATGTGACAACACATGTTGTTAATTTGACAGAAGATACAATTAAAGCAAATAGCCGTTTCTTTGATAGCATTGACGATGTGCCAAAACAAGCCATTTCAATGGGAATTCAATCCATCATGCAATCTAAAATGATTGTCTTAATGGCTTATGGTCAAGGCAAAGCTGATGCTATTAAACAAATGATCGAAGGACCTGTGACAGAAGACTTACCAGCCAGCGTTCTTCAAAAACACCCTAACGTAGTGGTTATTGTGGACGAAGCTGCTGCCAGCGCATTGGATTAAGTTTATTTTTGGCAAGATCTTGCCTGAGTCATGGTACAATAGTCCTATGCGTTTAGATAAATTATTAGGACAGGCGGGCTTTGGCTCGCGAAATCAGGTGAAAAAATTGATCCGTAGCCGTCAGGTTTATGTGGACGGGCGTTTGGCTGAGTCGGATAATCTCAATGTCGAACCAAGTCTACAAGCCATTACGGTATCAGGTAAATCCGTGACCGCGTCATCTGAGAAGTATTTTCTCCTTCATAAGCCAACAGGAGTCGTTTCTGCGGTGTCGGATAAGGAACATCAGACGGTAATTGATTTGATAAAGCAAGGGGACCGCGTTTCTGGGCTTTATCCTGTTGGGCGTTTGGACCGCGACACAGAAGGCCTTCTCTTGATAACCAATAATGGTCCCTTGGGCTATCGCCTCCTGCACCCCAAGCATCATGTTACAAAGACTTATTATGTTGAAGTGAATGCCCTATTGGCGGAGGATGCTCCTGACTTTTTTGCAAATAGGGTAACTTTTGCGGACGGTACGGTTTGTAAGCCTGCTAGGCTTGAACTGATCATGACGAGTTCAGATAAAAGTTCGGCCTACATTACCATTTCCGAAGGTAAATTTCACCAAATTAAAAAGATGTTTTTGGCTTACGGTGTGAAGGTGATTTACCTGAAACGCCTAACTTTTGGCGATTTTCAATTAGGTGATTTGCCCAAGGGTCGCTACCGTGAATTGACAGTATCAGAAAAAGAAATCTTGAAAACCTATTTGGATTAGCCTCCAATGGTTTTCAGGATTTTTTCGAATAAAGCGGTAGGAGGTGTGTTTATGTTATCAGCACTCGATGAAAAGGGGCAATTGGTGTCGGTATTGGACGGCATTCCAGATAAACAAGCCTTTAGGTGCCCTGCCTGTTATGCTGCTTTGCATTTGAAAAATGGCATGGTTTTGCGCCCGCATTTTGCCCATGTGTCTTTGGAGCAATGCGACTTTTACCATGAAAATGAAAGTAGCGAACACCTGCAGTTGAAAGCAGCTCTCTACCGTGCTATTACGCGAACAGATGACGTCGTGGTAGAGCAAGTTCTACCAGAGTTACAACAAGTAGCAGATGTCATGGTTAATGGTCATTTGGCCTTGGAAGTGCAATGTTCTCGCTTGTCGCAGAAGCGTTTGTTTGATCGCACGCGGGCTTATCAAGAGCACGGTTTTCAAGTGCTTTGGCTCTTGGGTAAAAAGTTGTGGTTGGGTGAACGCTTGTCTTCTTTGCAGCGGCACTTTTTGTATTTTTCACAAAACATGGGGTTTCATTTGTGGGAGCTGGATGCCACACAGGAAGTTATTCGGTTGCACTATTTGATTTATGAAGATTGGCATGGCAAGTTGCATTATAAGACTAGGACATGTGCGTTTTCAGATGATGTGATGGCTTTTTTGCGTTTGCCCTACCAAAGACAAGCCTTATCTTGTTACAGCGTCGAGCAAGACCCGCAGTTACTGACCTATATTCAAAGGCAATTGCTGGCGCGTCAGAGCAAATGGCTGCAAAGGCAGGAACAGGCCTATTTGAAAGGAACTAATTTGTTGAGCCTGCCCTTGTCTGCTTATTACCCCCAGGTTCGCCCCTTAACAGCGAAAGAAGGTTTTTGCCAGATTAGGCAGGATTTATCCGTCTTTTATGAGCAATTTAGCCGTTATTACCAAAATCAGTCGGAAAAAGAACGTCAATGGCTTTATCCACCAGCCTATTATGATAAAATGGTAGGTAAAGAGCAAAAAGGAGAATAAGATGTCAGATAATCGTCGTCATATTGATGAAAAATACCAATGGGATTTGCGTACCGTGTTTGCGACTGATGAAGCTTGGGAGCGAGAATTGGCAGCTATCGCGTCAGACTTGGATGAAGCCAAAAAATGTAAGGGACACTTGGTTGAATCTAGCCAAAATTTGCTAAGCATCACGGAGCAATATTTGGACTTGTCGCGCCGTTTGGAGAAGGTTTATGTGTATGCGTCAATGAAAAATGACCAAGACACAACAGTTGCAAAATACCAAGAATACCAAGCTAAAGCCACAGCCCTTTATGCCAAATTTAGCGAAGTTTTTGCCTTTTATGAGTCTGAGTTGTTGCAGTTGTCGCAGGCAACTTTTGCGGATTTTGTGGCAGAAACGCCAGCCTTATCAGCTTACGCGCATTTCTTCGAGCAATTGTTTAAACGTCAACCACACGTCCTATCACAAGCTGAGGAGGAATTGTTGGCTGGCGCTCAAGAAATTTTTGGGGCTGCGGGTGAAACCTTTGGTATTTTGGATAATGCCGATATGGTTTTCCCTATCGTTTCAGATGATGAAGGCAATCAAGTGCAGTTGACCCACGGCAATTTTATCAGTTTGTTGGAGTCTAAAAATCGTGAAGTTCGCAAAGAAGCTTACCAAGCCATGTATGCAACCTACGAACAATTCCAGCACACTTACGCGAAAACCTTGCAGACCAATGTCAAAGTGCACAACTATGATGCACGCGTTCACCATTTCCAATCAGCTCGTGAGGCAGCTCTTGCGGCTAATGATATTCCAGAATCGGTATATGATACCTTGGTGGAAACGGTCAATGATTACTTGCCACTGTTACACCGTTATGTCGCCTTGCGCAAAAAAATCCTCAAATTAGATGATTTGAAAATGTATGACTTGCATACGCCTCTTTCTGAAATGGACATGAGTTTTACTTATGAGGAGGCTTTGAAGAAGGCTGAGGAGGTTTTGGCTGTTTTTGGTGAAGATTACGCTGCGCGTGTACACCGTGCCTTCACGGAACGTTGGATTGATGTGCATGTTAATAAAGGCAAACGCTCAGGGGCTTATTCAGGTGGGTCTTATGACACCAATGCCTTCATGCTTTTGAACTGGCAAGACACCTTGGACAATCTCTTTACCCTCGTTCACGAAACAGGGCACAGTTTACATTCGACTTTCACACGCGAAAACCAACCTTATGTTTATGGGGATTACAGCATTTTCTTGGCGGAAATTGCATCAACAACCAATGAAAATATCCTGACAGAAACCTTGTTAAAAGAAGTGACAGACGACAAGGCACGTTTTGCCATTTTGAATCATTATTTGGATGGTTTTAAGGGCACTATTTTCCGTCAAACGCAGTTCGCTGAATTTGAGGACAGCATTCATAAGGCAGATCAAGCAGGTGACGTCTTGACAAGTGACTACCTCAACCAACTCTATGCGGAATTAAACGAGAAATACTATGGCCTTAGCAAAGAGGACAATCCTGAAATCCAATACGAATGGGCACGGATTCCGCATTTTTACTACAATTACTACGTTTACCAATACGCAACAGGTTTTGCGGCAGCAAGCTATTTAGCAGATAAAGTTGTGCATGGCACTCAGGCAGACATTGACCGTTATCTTGACTATCTCAAGGAAGGTAGTTCTGATTATCCACTGAATGTGATTGCTAAAGCAGGTGTGGACATGACCAGTCGTGATTACCTTGATGCTGCCTTCAAGATTTTTGAAGAACGTTTGAATGAATTGGAAGCCTTGGTTGAAAAAGGGGCACATCTCTAAAAAGAGTTATGAGGTTGGCTTAGGCTAACCTCGTTTTGTGTTATAATAAAAGCAATTTGTGAAGAGATTGGGGAATGAACGTGACAGCATTGATTTGGGATTTTGACGGCACCTTGGTGGATTCTTACGAGGCAATTGGTGAAGCTTTGCAGGCGACTTATGCCCATTATGGCTTAGATTTTAATGAAGAATGGGTGATGGCATTTATCATCAAAGAATCCGTCAAGGCCCTGCTCTATCAAGTGGCCAAAGAGCACCATCTGGATTTTGCGGCCTTGTCAGCTTTTTTCAAAAAAGAGCAGGAGGCGCGTGACGATAAGATTAAATCTATACCACATTTGGTGGAGGTTTTGGCTGCTACTAAGGCAAAAGGAATCAACCATTTTGTCTATACGCATAAGGGCATTACGGTAAATGATGTCTTGGAACGTTTTGGGGTCCGTCAATACATCATCGAAGTGGTGACTTCTGCCAATGGCTTTGCTAGAAAACCTAGTCCAGAAGTCATTGATTATGTGATAGACAAGTACCATTTGGATAAGGCAAGAACTTATTATGTTGGCGACCGTCGTTTAGACGTTGAGGCTGCAGAAAACGCAGGTATTCCATCTCTTAACCTTGGGCAACCGTTTTCAGCCAATAACCAGCATATCGAGGATTTATCAGATATTATTCGTTTGTTTGAAGTATAAAAATCGAGGTAAATCTATTCACATCGGCCGCGTTTTGCTATATAATAACAGTTATGGTTAAATCATATTCAAAAACAGCAAATCACAATATGCGCCGTCCTGTGGTGAAAGAGGACGTTGTGCGTTATATGCGCAATCAACAAAAGCCAAATGAGGGCTATCTCGCAGAACTGGCCGATTTTGCACATCGCGAAAATATTCCTATTATTCAGCACGAAGTTGTGGCTTATTTCCGTTTTTTGATGCAGACCTTGCAGCCCAAAAATATTTTGGAAATCGGAACGGCTATCGGTTTTTCAACGCTTTTGATGGCTGAAAATGCGCCAGGCGCTAAGATTACGACATTGGACCGTAATCCTGAGATGATTGCCTTTGCTAAGGACAATTTTGCCAAATACGACACACGTCATCAAATCACCTTGGTTGAGGGCGATGCCGTAGATACCTTGTCAAGCATTGAGGGAGAATTTGACTTTGTCTTTATGGATTCTGCCAAGTCAAAATACATTGTCTTTTTACCAGAAGTTTTGGAACACTTGAAAGTCGGTGGGGTTGTTGTCTTTGATGATGTGTTCCAAGGCGGTGACATTGTCAAGCCAATTGAAGAGGTTCGCCGTGGACAACGTACTATTTACCGCGGCTTGCAGCGTTTGTTTGACGCGACATTGGACAATCCAGATTTGACGGCTACGCTTGTCCCACTGAGCGATGGCTTGTTGATGATTCGCAAAAATGCAGAAGATGTCACGCTATAGATTAAGCAAGATTTAAGATATTATGATATACTGATAGAGTTAACGACAAATTAAGGAGTTTAGTAATGGCTAATAATGAAAATTCAGGGTTCAAGAAAGTGATTCAAAGCACAGCTTTCAAAGGGATTTCAATTGCGGTAGCGTCAGCGTTAATCGGTGCTGGTATTACTTACCTTGCAACAAATAATAACTCAGAAAATAAAGCATTGGTTACTATGAAAGGCGATACTATTACTGTATCTGATTTTTACAATGCTGCAAAAGATAGCTCGTCTTCAAAACAAACTATGTTGAACTTGATTTTGTCACGCGTGTTCGAAGAACAATACGGTGATAAAGTATCAAGTGAAGATGTGGATAAAGCTTACGACAAAACAGCAGAGTCATACGGTTCATCATTCTCCAGTGCATTGGCTAATGCTGGTTTGACTGCCGACACTTACAAACAACAAATCCGCACATCAATGCTTGTGGAATATGCTGTTAAACAAGCGGCTAAGAAAGAATTGACTACTAAAAACTACGAAGAAGCTTACAAAGACTACCAACCAGACACAACAGCTGTTGTGATTGCTTTGGATGATGAAGAAAAAGCTAATTCTGTTCATGACCAAGCAACAGCTGACGGTGCTGATTTTGATACTATCGCAAAAGATAACACAACTGCGAAGAAAACAGAATACACATTCAATTCAGCAAGCACTGATTTGCCAGAAAGCGTTATGGAAGCTGCCTTTAACCAAGACGAAGGTTCTGTTTCTGATGTAATTAAAGTTATGGATACCTCAACTTATTCATACAAATACTACATCGTTAAAACAACTAAGAAAACAGAAAAGGATTCAAACTGGAAGACTTATAAGAAAGAGTTGAAGAAAATCATTATGGCACAATACCAAAATGATACAAACTTCCAAAACCAAGTGATTGCAGATACACTTGAAAAAGCTAACGTTAAGATTAAAGACAACAGCTTTGCAAGCATCTTATCACAATATGCTACAAGCTCATCATCAAGCTCTTCTAAATCATCAAGCTCATCAGACAGTTCTTCAGAGTCTAGCTCATCTGAATCTGAATCAAGTTCATCTGAAGCAACATCAGCAAGCGAAGAAGCGTCAACAACTGAGTCAAGCTCTAATGAGTAACAAACTTGACCAGACGTTAAAATTACAGTACAATTAAGGGGATTGAGAATCGTTTTATCTTTCGGATACAGAAAAGTGGTGGCTGCTGCGAACCATGGAAGAGGGTAAATCGTGCTACTCGATTGCCGTTAGGTTATCAAGTCTGAATTGTCTTGAGATAGCCTACTAAACAATTAAAAACGTAAATGAAGAATGACAAGTTCATTGAATAGAGGTGGTACCGCGGCTAGTGTCGCCCTCTGGATATGGCTTGTCGTTTTTTTGTGAGCATGTGCAAACGTCACATGCCATCAAATAGAGATAAAGGATACACGTAATGAAACAATTAACTAGTGCACAAGTGCGTCAAATGTGGTTGGATTTTTGGAAATCAAAAGGTCACTCAGTAGAACCATCAGCTAACTTGGTTCCTGTTAATGACCCAACCTTGTTATGGATTAACTCAGGTGTGGCAACACTGAAAAAATACTTTGACGGTACAGTTGTCCCAGAAAACCCACGTATTACCAATGCCCAAAAAGCTATTCGTACAAATGATATTGAAAATGTTGGTAAGACAGCCCGTCACCATACGATGTTTGAAATGTTGGGGAATTTCTCTGTGGGGGATTACTTCCGTGATGAAGCCATCACTTGGGGATTTGAATTGTTGACAAGTCCTGAGTGGTTTGATTTCCCACAAGACAAACTTTACATGACTTACTACCCAGATGATAAAGACACTTACAATCGTTGGATTTCTCTTGGTGTTGAGCCAAGTCACTTGATTCCAATTGAAGATAACTTCTGGGAGATTGGTGCTGGACCTTCAGGACCAGATACCGAAATCTTCTTTGACCGTGGGGAAGACTTTGACCCTGACCACCTTGGTATCAAATTATTGGCTGAAGACATTGAAAACGACCGCTACATCGAAATTTGGAACATCGTTTTGTCACAATTCAACGCTGATCCTGCTGTTCCGCGTTCAGAATACAAGGAATTGCCACATAAAAACATTGATACGGGTGCTGGTTTGGAACGTTTGGTTGCAGTTATGCAAGGGGCTAAAACAAACTTTGAAACAGACCTCTTTATGCCAATCATTCGTGACATTGAAAAATTATCTGGTAAAACCTACGATCCAGATGGCGACAACATGAGCTTCAAAGTCATTGCTGACCATATCCGTTCGCTTTCATTTGCCATCGGTGATGGTGCTCTTCCTGGTAACGAAGGCCGTGGTTACGTGCTTCGTCGCTTGCTTCGTCGTGCTGTTATGCATGGTCGTCGCTTGGGCATCAACAAACCATTCTTGTACCAATTGGTTCCAACCGTTGGTCAAATCATGGAATCTTATTACCCAGAAATCCTTGAAAAACAAGATTTCATTGAAAAAATCGTTAAACGCGAAGAAGAAACCTTTGCTCGTACCATTGATGCTGGTTCAAATATGCTAGATGAATTGTTGGCTGAATTGAAAGCAGAAGGCAAAGATACCGTTGACGGAAAAGACATCTTCAAATTGTATGATACTTACGGTTTCCCAGTTGAATTGACAGAAGAATTGGCAGAGGACCAAGGTTTCAAGATTGACCATGCTGGTTTTGAAGCTGCCATGAAAGAACAACAAGAACGTGCTCGTGCTAGCGTGGTTAAAGGTGGTTCAATGGCTATGCAAAACGAAACCCTTTCAAGCATTACAGAACCTTCTGTCTTTAGCTATGAAGACGAAGTGCTTGATGCGAGCTTGTCTGTTATCATTGCGGACAACGAACGTACAGAAGCGGTTTCTGAAGGTCAAGCCCTTCTTGTCTTTGACCAAACACCGTTCTACGCTGAAATGGGTGGACAAGTAGCTGACCACGGGGTTATTAAAAATGATAAAGGCGACATTGTGGCGCGTGTGACGGATGTGCAAAAAGCACCAAACGGTCAACCTCTTCATACGGTTGATGTTTTGGCAAGCTTGTCTGTTGGCACAACTTACACGCTTGAAATCGACAGCAAACGCCGTCACCGTGTGATTAAAAACCACACAGCTACTCACTTGCTTCACGCAGCCCTTCACAATATCATCGGCGACCATGCTACCCAAGCAGGTTCATTGAATGAAGAAAGCTTCTTGCGTTTTGACTTCACTCACTTTGAAGCCGTAACGCCTGAAGAATTGCGTCGTATCGAAGAAGAAGTTAACCAACAAATTTGGAATGCTATTCCTGTTAAAACCATTGAAACAGATATTGATACGGCTAAATCAATGGGTGCTATGGCTCTATTTGGTGAAAAATACGGTAAAAATGTTCGTGTGGTAACCATCGGTGATTACTCAATCGAGCTTTGCGGTGGAACACACGTGTCAAACACTTCTGAAATTGGTATCTTCAAGATTGTGAAAGAAGAAGGAATTGGTTCAGGAACACGTCGTATTATTGCCGTGACTAGCCAAGAAGCCTTTGAAGCTTACCGTCAAGAAGAAGAAGACCTTAAAGCTATTGCTGCAACTTTGAAAGTTCCTCAATTGAAAGAAGTGACTAACAAAGTAGCAAGCTTGCAAGAACAATTGCACCAATTGCAAAAAGAAAATGCAGAATTGAAAGAAAAAGCTGCAGCTGCCCAAGCTGGTGATGTCTTTAAAGACGTCAAAGAAGCTAACGGCGTTCGCTACATTGCAAGTCAAGTAACGGTTTCTGACGCTGGTGCCCTTCGTACTTTTGCAGACAACTGGAAACAAAAAGATTACTCTGACGTGCTTGTATTGGCCGCAGCTATTGGCGAAAAAGTCAATGTCCTTGTGGCAAGCAAATCAAAAGACGTTCATGCGGGTAACTTGATTAAAGCTTTGGCACCAATTGTTTCTGGTCGTGGTGGTGGTAAACCAGACATGGCTATGGCAGGTGGTTCTGACGCTGCTAAGATTGCAGACCTTCTTGCAGCAGTTGCTGAAAACGTGTAACAAACCGCATCAGTTAGGCAGCAGCTTAGCAGATTAAGGAGTTGTTTTAAAGTAGATGACACCCAAAAATAGACTTTTAAAAATGGCTATTGCCTTTATCGGCTTGACCTTGCTTATTTTGATCTATATGGCTATCAAAGAGGCGGTAAGCGGACATCTTAATATGGTTTATCTTATTGCAATCCTAGCTGAAGGGAGTTTATTGAGCAGTTTTGTCAGGCTATTAAAGGAAAAGTCCAAATAATCATGAGGAGTTCCAATTGGGAACTCCTTTTTGGTTATAGTTTTTAACTATCGATTGCTTTTGAAATAACTATTTTACGATGTGAGGCGATGTTGCTATAATAGGCACTAAGATTTTAGAAGATTATTGTCATATAGAATCGAGGATACAATGAAAGTAGCACTTATTCAGATGGCTATTCGTGAAGGACAGCCTAAGCAAAATACAAAAACCGTATTGGCATTATTGGAAAAAGCGGTGCTGGATGAACCTGATGTGATTGTTCTGCCTGAAATGTGGAACACAGGTTATGCTTTGAGCCAGCTTGCTGATTTGGCAGATGACAATGGTGAAAGGACCAAAACTCTTTTGCGGGCCTTTGCCAAGAAACACCATGTAAATATCGTGGCAGGTTCGGTAGCAACCAAGAAAAAAGATAGCTTTTTTAACACGACTTAT